>NZ_JBEOTZ010000003.1:320156-378145 GCF_040303825.1 Streptomyces sp. NPDC094143 | reverse complement strand
GTTGATAGGCCGGATATGGAAGCCAGGTAACTGGTGGAGTTGACCGGTACTAATAGGCCGAGGGCTTGTCCTCAGTTGCTCGCGTCCACTGTGTTGGTTCTGAAACCACGAACAGCCCCGCTATTAGCGGTGTGGCGTTCACAGTTTCATAGTGTTTCGGTGGTTATAGCGTAGGGGAAACGCCCGGTTACATTCCGAACCCGGAAGCTAAGCCTTACAGCGCCGATGGTACTGCAGGGGGGACCCTGTGGGAGAGTAGGACGCCGCCGAACAATTGTTGGGAAAACCCCCGCATCTGATGATGCGGGGGTTTTCTGCGTTCAGGGCCCTGTCCCTTTCGGGGACCGGGTCGAATGGGTGGTCAGAGGCGTCCGGCTGCTTTCAGAGCCAGGTATGCGTCCGCCAGGGCCGGCGCCAAGTCGTCCGGTGTGGCGTCGACGACCGTGACGCCGTGGCGGCGGAGTTGTTCCGCTGTGCGGTGGCGTTCGGACTGGGCTTGGGCGGCTGCGGCAGCCTCGTAGACGGAGTCGACGTTTCCGCGTGACTTGGCCATCTCGGAGATGTGGGGGTCCGCCACGGAGGCCAGCAGGACTGTGTGGCGCTGGGTGAGCTGGGACAGGGCCGGCAGGAGGCCTGCTTCGATGGGGGCCGCGTCCAGTGTGGTGAGCAGGACGATGAGGGAACGGCGGGGCGACGTGCGCAGCGCCGTGGCCGTGAGGCCCCGGGCGTCCGTTTCCACGAGTTCGGGTTCCAGCGTGGCCATCGCGTTGACCAGGGACGGCAGTACGTCGCCTGCCGCGCGGCCCTGGACGAGGGCGCGGACCCTGCGGTCGTAGGCGAGGAGGTCGACACGGTCGCCGGCGCGGGACGCGAGGGCGGCAAGGAGCAGGGCCGCGTCCATGGAGGCGTCGAGGCGGGGCGCGTCGCCCACGCGGCCGGCGGAGGTGCGGCCGGTGTCGAGGACCAGGAGGATGTGGCGGTCGCGTTCGGGGCGCCAGGTGCGGACGGCGACGGCGGTCTGGCGGGCCGTGGCACGCCAGTCGATCGAGCGGGTGTCGTCGCCGGGAACGTACTCGCGGAGGCTGTCGAATTCGGTGCCCTCGCCGCGGGTGAGCACGCTGGTGCGACCGTCCAGTTCGCGCAGGCGGGCCAGCTTGGAGGGCAGGTGCTTGCGGCTGGTGAACGGGGGCAGGACCCGTACCGTCCAGGGCGCCTTGTGGGTGCCCTGGCGGGTGAAGAGGCCCAGGGGGCCGTAGGAGCGGATGGTGACACGGTCTGCCTGGCGGTCGCCTCTGCGAGTGGGCCGCAAGCGGGTCGTGACGCGGCGGCGTTCGCCTGCGGGGACTGTGAGGCGGTGGCGGGACGCGGTGGTTTCCGTGCCGGGCTGCCAGCTGCTGGGGGGCCAGGCGTCGCGGAGGTGGGCGCGCAGGGGGCGGCGGGACGGGTTGGTGATCGTGAGGGTGACGTCCGCCGTGTCGCCCAGGCGTACGGAGGTGGCGCCGGAGCGGGTCAGGCCCAGGCGCCGAACGGGAGCGGCCAGGGCGAAGTCGCAGGCGCAAGCCAGGGCCAGGGGTGCGTTGACCGCCAGGATGCCCGTCCAGCTGGGCTCCCAGATGCCGACGGGGAGGGAGCCCAGGGCCGCGAGGAGGGCGGCGCGTCCGGTGAGCGCCATCAGCGGGGGACGGGGACGTGGGCGAGGATCGCGTTGATGACGGAGTCGGCCGTCACGCCTTCCATTTCGGCCTCCGGGCGGAGCTGGACGCGGTGGCGGAGCGTGGGCAGGGCGAGGGCCTTCACGTCGTCGGGGATGACGTAGTCGCGGCCGGTCAGCCAGGCCCAGGCGCGGGCGGTGGCCAGGAGGGCGGTGGCGCCTCGGGGGGAGACGCCGAGGGCGAGGGACGGCGACTCGCGGGTGGCGCGGCAGATGTCGACGACGTAGGCGGTGATCTCCGGGGAGATGGTCGTCTTGGCGACGGCGGCCCGGGCGGCTTCGAGGTCGGCGGGGCCCGCCACGGGGCGTACGCCGGCGGCCTTGAGGTCGCGGGGGTTGAAACCCTCGGCGTGGCGGGTGAGGACGTCGATCTCGTCCTGGCGGGAGGGGAGGGGGATGGTGAGCTTGAGGAGGAAGCGGTCCAGCTGGGCTTCCGGGAGGGGGTAGGTGCCCTCGTACTCGACCGGGTTCTGGGTCGCGGCGACCAGGAACGGGTCGGGGAGGGGGCGGGGGGTTCCGTCGACGGTGACCTGGCGTTCCTCCATGGCTTCCAGGAGGGACGACTGGGTCTTGGGGGGCGTGCGGTTGATCTCGTCGGCGAGGAGGAGGTTGGTGAAGACCGGGCCGGGCTGGAAGGAGAACTCGGCACTGCGGGTGTCGTAGACCAGGGAGCCGGTGACATCGCTCGGCATGAGGTCGGGGGTGAACTGGACGCGCTTGGTGTCGAGTTCGAGGGCGGAGGCGAGGGCGCGGACCAAGAGGGTCTTGGCGACGCCGGGGACGCCTTCGAGGAGGACGTGGCCGCGGCAGAGCAGGGCGACGACGAGGCCGGTCACGGCGGGGTCCTGGCCGACCACGGCCTTGGCGATCTCGGCGCGCAGGGCCTCCAGGGCGGCTCGGGCGTCGCCCGGGTCCCCGGTCGGCCCGGCGTTGTCAGTGGTCGGGTCCATCATGGACGGCGTACCTCTCTTTCGAGGGCGTCGAGTCGGTCGGCGAGTGCGATGAGTGCTGCGTCGTCGCTGGGCGGTGCTCCGAAGAGCAGGGTGTGGGGGTCCTGGCCGTCGCCGTGGAGGCGGGTGGACAGGGCGGGGAGCAGGGCCTCGGGCGAGTGCGCCTGGGTGACGGGGACGCCGACGAGGGGGGCGAGGCGGGTGCGGGTGGTGGAGCGGAGAGCGTCGGCCGCGCGGTCGCGGGCGTCGGCTTTGCGGTAGAGGCGGGCGCGGCCCTCGGCGGTTTCCGAGGCGCGGATCGCGACGGGGAGTCTCTCGGGCACGAGGGGGCCGAGCCGGCGTGCCCGCCACAGAGCGGCCAGGGCCGCGGCGATGAAGAGCTGCAGGGTGCCCCAGAGCCAGCCCGAGGGGAGCAGGTCGAAGAAGCCGCGTTCGTCGTCGGTGCCGGTGGCCGAGGTGTCGGAGAGCGAGGGGAGGTACCAGACCAGATGGGGGCGCGAGCCGAGGAGTTGGAGGGCGAGCGAGGCGTTGCCCTGCTCGTCGAGGCGGTCGTTGAGGAGGATGTCGGGCGCGCCGAGGACGACGGTGTCGCCGTCCCCGCGGTCGGCGGGGACGCGCAGCAGGGTGGCCAGGCGTTCGCTCGGGTAGCACTCGTCGGCGTCGAGGTGGGTGGTGGTGTAGCGGACGCCGCCCGTTTCGGCCGTGCCGGCGCGGCGGGCGGCGGGCAGGGCGCAGTCGGGGGAGAGCGCCGGGTCGAGGCTGGTCGCCGGGTCGGCGGTGACGCCGGGGGCGAGCCGTTCGACGGAGGCGCTGCCGGGGGCGACCAGGACGGTACGGCCGTCGGAGCCGGCGAAAGCGGCGTGCAGCCGGGTCTGCTGACCATGGGTCAGCAGGTCGGGGACGGCGACCAGGAGGGTGGTGTCCGGGCCCGTCGCGGCGGCTGCCTCGTCCAGGGTGGTGACGACGCGGGTGTCCACGCCGCGGTCGGCGAGGAGTTCGGCGACGGCGCGGCTGCCACCCGGGTCGGCGGAGCGCGGGTCGAGTTCGCCGTGGCGGGCGTCGGAGCGGATCACGGCGATGGCGACGGCTCCGGCGACGAGCACCACAAGGGCGAGGGCGATCCCGCGCGCGCGGGTCCACACCTGGCGGGCGGTGGGCGAGGCCGAGGTGGTGGGGAGCGTGGCCTCGGTGGTCATTCGGCGGCTCCCTGGCGGGTGGTGGGGGCCGTGCTCGCGCTGCTCGTCGCGAGCTGGGGCTTGGTGCGCTCCAGGTCGCGGTCGAGTTCCGCCATGCGGTGGTACGCCTGCTCGGTCGCCGAGCGGCCGCCGTATGTGACGTCGTCGAAGTCGCGGGCGGCGGCGCGCAGTCGGTCCGTGTGGGCGGGCAGGGCGCGGCCGGCTTCTGCCGCGGCCTCGTCGGCGGTGCGGCCGGGGCGGACGTCGAGCAGTGCGAGTTCCTCCAGGGCGCGGACGAGGGCGCGCATGCGTTCCTGGACGGCCTGGTTCCAGTGGCCCTGGGCGGCGTGCGCCTCGGCGGCGGTGCGGTGGTCGGCGGCGCTGCGCGGGCGGTCGTCGAACAGGGCGGCGGATGAGGTGGATTGGCGGCGCGGCGTGCCCAGGCGCCACCAGAGGGCGGCCAGGACGGCGACGACGGCCAGGACGATGACGACCAGGCCGAGTGTGCCGCCGGGCGTGGCGGTCGAGGCGGCGTTGAGCAGTCTGCCGAGCCAGTCCCAGAAGGCTTCGAGGGCACGCTGGAACAGGCTGGGGTCGTCCTCGTGGTACATCCGCTTGGACAGCTCGCGCCGGGCCGCCTCACGCGCGGGGTCGCGCGGGGTGGTGAGGGGTGGTTCGTCGGCGGAGCGCGCCGACGACAGCACGGAGGTGTCGCCGGCACGCAGCAGCGTCCGCAGGGCGGCGCGTGGCAGCGTCGTGGTGAGAAGGTCCCCCGCCGGGCTCACCGCATCAGCTCCCCGGGGTGGCGCCGGGGGCGGTGGGGCCGTAGCCCTGGACACCGGCGGCGCGGGCCAGTTCGAGGTCGAGGGCCTCGCGGCGGATGCGCTGGTCGATGTAGAGGAGCACGGTGACGCCGGCCGTGATCGGGAACGTGATCATGGAGCCGATCACCGAGCCGATGCCGCTGACGATGAGGAACGTCCAGCCGAGGCTGCCGGCACCGGAGTTGAGCCAGCCGGTGATGCCGTCGCCGCTGAGGGCCCCGGCGAGGAAGGTGAACGGGATGACGATGATCGAGGCGACGACGTTGGCGATGATCGTGGCGAGCAGCTGGATGCCGAAGATCCGCCACCAGGTGCCCTGTACCAGCTTCGTGGAGCGGCTCAGCGCCTTCTTGATGCCCTGCTTCTCCAGCATGAGGGCGGGCGAGGCGAGCGAGAAGCGGATCATCAGCCACAGGGCGACGACGCCGGCGCCGATGACGCCCAGGACGGTGAGGGCGACGCCCGCTCCGGTGCTCCCGGCGAGGGAGACGAGGATGCCGGGCAGGGTGCCGACGGCGACGATGGCGGCGGTGATGAGCAGCAACAGGCAGATGAGGCCGAACAGTTTGACGATCTGAGGGCGGGCGTCGCGCCAGGCCTCGCCGATGGTGACCGACTTGCCGAGCACGGCCCGGCTGGTGACGGTCGTCAGGAGGGCGGTGGCGATGACGGTGCCGACCAGGGAGATCACGAAGATGACGCTGGAGTTGAGCAGCGCGTCGCCCATGGCGCGGCTCAGCTCGCTGAGGGTGGCGCTGGGGTCGTTGAGGGCGTCGGTGCTGGAGTCGTCCAGGACGAGGCCCTGGAACAGCACGACGATGATCTCGGTGAGGACCGCGACGGTGAGCGAGATGCCCAGGACCGTGCGCCAGTAGGTGCGCATGGTGGAGACCGCGCCGTCGAGGATCTCGCCCACGCCGAGCGGGCGGAGCGGGATCACGCCGGGCTTGGCGGCGGGCGGGGGGCCGCCCCAGCCGCTGCCCCAGCCGCCGTGGCCACCGGGGTGTCCGTAGCCGGGGCCGTAACCGCCGGGGCCGCCGGGAGCTCCAGGACCGCCGGGGCCGTAGCCGCCGGGGGGCTGGGTGCCCCAGCCCGGGCCGGGCGGCGGGGGCGGGGGTGCCTGGCCGGGGCCGGGCGGGGTGCCGGGGGCGGACCACTGGGCCGGTGGCGGCTGCTCCTTGGACCACTGCGGGCCGGGGCCCTGCGGGGCGTGGTCCGGCTGTCCCGGCTGGTCGGCGGGGTGTGCGGGACCGGGGCGGTCTGCGGGCTCGGCAGGGCCGGACGCGTCAGGCTTCTGCCCGTCGGACGGGGCGGATCCGGGCGAGGCCCAGCCCGGAGTGTCGTTCATCGTCGCTCCTTCACGGTGCCCGTCCGCGGTCGCGGCGGCAGGTTGGCAGCCATCGTGCCATGGGGTGGTCTTGGTGTGACCGGCCGCGGTCTGGGCTGCGTACCTTCAATTGTCCGCCGGATTGGGGGCAGACTGATCGCATGGCTGATCAGTACGCGTACAGCGGCGATGACAAGCGGCCGACCGAGATCCCGGCGATCCGCTGGGAAGAGCCACCGGAAGGACCCGTTCTGGTCCTGCTCGATCAGACGAGGCTGCCGGCAGAGGAGGTCGAACTGGTCTGTACGGACGCGTCCGCGCTGGTGGAGGCGATCCGCTCGCTGGCGGTGCGCGGGGCGCCGCTGCTCGGCATCGCGGGGGCGTACGGTGTCGCGCTCGCCGCCGTGCGGGGCTTCGACGTGGACGAGGCCGCGTCCGCGCTGGCGACTGCCCGGCCGACCGCGGTGAACCTGGCCGTCGGGGTGCGGCGGGCGCAGGCGGCTCACGAGGCGGCGCTGGCCAAGGGCGGTGACGTCCGGCAGGCGGCCGCGGCGGCGCTGGCCGCGGCGCGGCAGCTGCACCGGGAGGACGCCGAGGCCAGTGGGCGGATGGCCGAGCACGGGCTGGCGCTGCTGGACGAGCTGCTGCCCGGTGGCGGGCACCGGATCCTGACCCACTGCAACACCGGTTCGCTGGTGTCGGGCGGCGAGGGCACGGCGTTCGCGGTGGCGCTCGCGGCGCACCGGGTGGGCCGGCTGCGGCGGCTGTGGGTGGACGAGACGCGTCCGCTGCTGCAGGGCGCGCGCCTGACGGCGTACGAGGCGGCCCGCAGCGGCATGGCGTACACGCTGCTCACGGACAATGCGGCGGGGTCGCTGTTCGCCGCGGGCGAGGTGGACGCGGTGCTGATCGGGGCCGACCGGATCACGGCGGACGGGTCGGTGGCGAACAAGGTGGGGAGTTATCCGCTGGCGGTGCTGGCGCGGTACCACCACGTGCCGTTCATCGTGGTCGCCCCGGTGACGACGGTGGACCTGGACACGGCGGACGGGGCGTCCATCGAGGTGGAGCAGCGTCCCGGGCACGAGGTGACCGAGCTGGTGGCGCCGCAGGTGCCGGTGGCCGGTGCGGAGGCGGGCGGCGGGATCCCGGTGGCGCCGCTGGGCACGCAGGCGTACAACCCGGCCTTCGATGTGACGCCGCCGGAGCTGGTGACGGCGATCGTGACGGAGGAGGGCGTGGTCTCGCCGGTGACGGCCGAGGCGCTCGCCGAGGTGTGTGCGCGGTCGCGCCGGGTGGCGGCGGGCTGAGGTTCGCGCGGCTGCCGGAGCGGGCCGGGTCGGGTCCCTCGTCCGCCGCAGTGGTCTCCCCAGAGGTCGCCGTGGAGATCATCGGCGGGCGGACGAGGGCAGACAGTAGCGCTTGCTGCGACTATGGTCACTGGCCGGTGACCTACCTCACCACTGCCTTCGCCACCGTTATGAGAATGGGATGATGTCGTTTATGAAGGGACGAGTCCTTGTCGTCGACGACGACACCGCACTGGCCGAGATGCTCGGCATCGTGCTGCGTGGTGAGGGTTTCGAGCCGTCGTTCGTGGCCGACGGGGACAAGGCGCTGGCCGCGTTCCGGGAGGCCAAGCCGGATCTGGTGCTGCTCGACCTGATGCTGCCCGGCCGGGACGGCATCGAGGTGTGCCGCCTGATCAGGGCGGAGTCCGGGGTGCCGATCGTGATGCTCACGGCCAAGAGCGACACGGTCGACGTCGTGGTGGGCCTGGAGTCGGGTGCCGACGACTACATCGTGAAGCCGTTCAAGCCGAAGGAGCTGGTGGCCCGGATCCGGGCCCGGCTGCGGAGGTCGGAGGAGCCCGCTCCGGAGCAGCTCGCCATCGGTGACCTGGTCATCGACGTGGCGGGGCACTCCGTGAAGCGGGACGGGCAGTCGATCGCGCTGACGCCGCTGGAGTTCGATCTGCTGGTCGCGCTGGCGCGCAAGCCGTGGCAGGTGTTCACGCGCGAGGTGCTGCTGGAGCAGGTGTGGGGCTACCGGCACGCGGCGGACACGCGGCTGGTCAACGTGCATGTGCAGCGGCTGCGCTCCAAGGTCGAGAAGGACCCGGAGAAGCCGGAGATCGTGGTGACCGTGCGTGGTGTCGGGTACAAGGCAGGGCCGAGCTGACATGTCCGGCGACAGTGCCGCTTCGGCGCCCGGCCGGTCCGGGGCCCGGCCGGGGCGGCCTGTCGGGCGGAGGAAGGGCGGCCGCTGGGGGCGGCTCCTGGAGAGCGGGTTGCTCCAGGGCGGTGTCCAGGGCAGCCCGGTCATCCGCCTGTTCGTGCGGTGGGTGCGCCGGCCGCTGCTGCCGGTCATGCGGCTGTGGCGCCGCAACATCCAGCTGAAGGTCGTCGTCACGACGCTGCTGATGTCGCTGGGCGTGGTGCTGCTGCTGGGCTTCGTCGTCATCGGGCAGGTGCGCAACGGCCTGCTGGACGCCAAGGTGAAGGCGTCCCAGAGCCAGGCCACGGGCGGGTTCGCGGTGGCCAAGCAGCGGGCCGACGAGGCGGCCAGCGGGACCGGGGACGACGTCGCCACGGCGGACGGCCGAGGGGCGCAGAACGTCACCCAGTGGCTGAGCGACCTGGTCTCCTCGCTGTCCAGCGGTGGCCAGGGCGCCTTCGACGTGGTGACGCTCCCGGCCTCCGACGCGAACGGCGCCGGTGGGCGCGGACAGCGGGCCTCCGGTGAGGTGGACTGGAGCCGGAGCGTGCCCGCGGACCTGCGCGAGCGGATCGGCAGCAGTACGACGGCCGCGCAGAGCTACACGCGCATCACGTACAACAACGAGATCAAGGACTCCCAGCCGGGCCTGGTCATCGGCAAGCAGGTCAACGACCCGAACGGTGACCCGTACCAGCTGTACTACCTCTTCCCGCTCACCCAGGAGGAGAAGTCGCTGAGCCTGGTCAAGGGCACGCTGGCGACGGCCGGGCTGTTCGTCGTCGTGCTGCTCGGGGCCATCGCCTGGCTCGTGGTGCGCCAGGTCGTCACACCGGTGCGGATGGCGGCGGGGATCGCCGAGCGGCTGTCGGCCGGGCGGCTCCAGGAACGGATGAAGGTCACCGGCGAGGACGACATCGCGCGCCTCGGCGAGGCCTTCAACAAGATGGCGCAGAACCTCCAGCTCAAGATCAGCCAGCTGGAGGACCTGTCGCGGATGCAGCGCCGGTTCGTGTCGGACGTGTCGCACGAGCTGCGTACGCCGCTGACGACCGTGCGGATGGCGGCGGACGTCATCCACGAGGCGCGTGAGGACTTCGACCCGGTGACCGCGCGGTCGGCGGAGCTGCTCGCCGACCAGCTGGACCGGTTCGAGTCGCTGCTCGCGGACCTGCTGGAGATCAGCCGGTTCGACGCGGGTGCGGCGGCGCTGGAGGCGGAGCCGATAGACCTCAGGGAGGTCGTGCGGCGGGTGGTCAGCGGGGCGGAGCCGCTCGCGGAGCGCAAGGGCACGCGGATACGCGTCCTGGGCGACCAGCAGCCCGTCGTCGCCGAGGCCGACGCCCGGCGTGTGGAGCGGGTGCTGCGCAACCTCGTCGTCAACGCCGTCGAGCACGGCGAGGGCAACGACGTGATCGTCAGGCTCGCCGCGGCCGGCGGCGCGGTCGCCGTCGCGGTGCGGGACTACGGGGTCGGGCTCAAGCCGGGTGAGGCGACCCGCGTGTTCAGCCGCTTCTGGCGGGCCGACCCGGCACGCGCGCGTACCACCGGTGGTACGGGCCTGGGGCTGTCCATCGCCCTGGAGGACGCGCGGCTGCACGGCGGCTGGCTGCAGGCGTGGGGCGAGCCGGGCGGTGGCTCGCAGTTCCGGCTGACCCTGCCCAGGACCGCGGACGAGCCGCTGCGGGGCTCGCCGATACCGCTGGAGCCCAAGGACTCGCGGCGCAACCGTGGCCTCGACGACGCCGGTCTGCCGTGCGGCGGCGACGGCGAGAAACGGGCGACCGTGCCGGCGCAGCCGGCGAGCGGATCCGCGGCACCGGGGGCGAAGCGGGACCCGATACCGCCCAGGGCGGCCGACGCCACGGCCGATCCGACGGCGCTGCCGGGCAACGGCGCACGCGTGGTGCCACGGCCCGCCTCGGGCACACGGAGGCAGGACGGGGAGGCTGGTCCTGCCGGGGCCGGGGGCCCCGGGCACGGCGAGCACGGCGATGCCGCGGGTGCCGCGGAGACGGCGCCCGGTGGGCGTGTGGGCGGTCCCGCCGCGAACACCGAGAACGGCGTGGCGAGGGGGACGCGTGACGACGCTCCGGGCCGTACCGGCGGCCGGGCGAGGGACGACGGTGCCGCCGCTTCCGGCGGGGACGGCGCGCCGGGTGGGGCGAACAGGCAAGGGGAGGCATCTCGTGGGCGCTGACCGCGAAAGGCGCGGCCGGCGCAGGCCCGCGCGCGTGATGGCGTACGCCGCCGGTGGCGTCCTGGTGCTGGCGGGGTGCGCGTCGATGCCGGACAACGGGGATCTGCGGAGCGTGGAGTCCACACCGCGCCAGGACACCCAGGTGCGCGTGTTCGCCGTGCCGCCGGGGGAGGACGCGCCGCCCTCGGAGATCGTGCAGGGCTTCCTGGAGGCGCTCACCAGCGACGATCCGCAGTACAAGACGGCACGCCAGTACCTGACCGGGGAAGCCGCGAAGACCTGGCGGCCGGAGGTGTACACCACGGTGCTCACCGACGGGCCGGGCGCCAAGCCCGAGGGCCCGGGCGGCCGGGAGGACGCCGGCGAGATCTCGTACGTGCTGACCGGCACCAAGGTGGCCACCGTGGACGCGCAGCAGTCGTACACGCCCGCGACCGGGACGTACGGCAGGACCGTGCACCTGACGCAGGACGAGAAGAGCGGGCAGTGGCGGATCGACGCGCTGCCGCAGGGCGTCGTCATGGGCCAGTCGGACTTCCAGCGCAACTACATGTCCGTCAGCAAGTACTACTTCGCCTCGAACACCGTGGCGGCCGGGGCGGAGTCGCAGCCCACCGCGGTCGCGGACCCCGTCTACGTGCGCCGGCGCGTGGACCCCATGACGCAGATGGTGCGCTCCCTGCTGAGCGGGCCCACGCGGTGGCTCGACCCCGTGGTCAGATCGAGCTTCCCCACCGGTACGGCGCTGGCGAAGGGCGCCGGCGCGCTGACGCCCGACGACCGCAGCCTGCTGACCGTCCCGCTCAACGACAAGGCCGCGGGCATCGGCACCAACCGGTGCGAGGAGATGGCGGCCCAGCTGCTGTTCACGCTGCGGAGCCTGAGCCCCGCGGTGGACGAGGTGGAGCTGCGCGCCGGCGGGACCGAGCTGTGCTCGCTCACCCAGGCGGCGGCCGAGACCGCCGCCTCCCGCAGCGCGGCGCGTCACCCCGACTACCTGTACTTCGTCGACGGCAAGGACCGGCTCGTACGGATCCCGGCGGGCAGCAGCGAGACCAAGCCGGACCCGGCGCCCGGCGCGCTGGGTGAGGGCGACACGGCCCTGCGGTCGGTGGCCGTCTCGCGCGACGAGCACACCGCCGCGGGCGTCAGCCTCGACGGCAGGTCGCTGTACGTCGGCTCGCTGGTCTCGGGCGGTTCGCTCGGCGAGCCGGTGCTGCGCAGCCAGGGCCGGAGCGAGTCGGACCGGCTGACGACCCCCAGCTGGGACGCGGACGACGGCCTGTGGGTGGCCGACCGGAATCCGCGCGATCCCCGGCTGCTGCTGCTGGAGGACGGCAAGGGCGAGCCGCTCGAGGTGCGCACGCCGCATCTGGACGGGCGGATCCAGTCCGTGCGGGTGGCCGCCGACGGGGTGCGGATCGCGCTCGTCGTGGAGAAGGGCGGCAAGAAGACGCTGCTCATCGGACTGATCGAGCGGGAGGAGAAGCCGGGTGAGCAGCCGGCCGTCCGCGTGGTCGAACTGCGCTCCGCGACGCCTGAGCTGGAGGAGGTCACGGCCATGTCATGGGCCGGGGACAGCCGGCTCGTGGTGGTCGGGCGCGAGCACGGGGGCGTGGAGCAGATGCGGTACGTCCAGGTCGACGGCTCCACGCCGGACGCTCCGGCGCCCGCGGCGCTGACCGGCGTCAAGGAGGTCACCGCCGCCCAGGACGACGGGTTGCCGCTGGTGGCGAACTCGGTGGACGGCATCGTCCGGCTGCCGACGGGGGCACAGTGGCAGAAGGTGACGCAGGGAACGGCGCCGGTCTACCCGGGGTGAGGCGTGTGCCGTGACCGCGTCGCGGTGACGGCTGAGCCCTATGGGCCGCCTGCACGGCTGCGGGCGGCGCCACCGCTGTGGCCCAAGTTCCCGTTCCGGGCGCGGAGCCGGCGACATCGCCCTGCGTCGGCGTCGGCGGAAGACCGTCACGCGTTGTCCACAGGCGGTTGTCCACAGGGGTGGCGGGGGCTCGGCCGGGGCGGCAGAGTGGTCGGCATGCGGGGGTGGTGGCAGGACCTCACCGACCTGGTGCTGCCGGGCGAGTGCGAGGGCTGCGGCGCGCCGCGTACGGTGCTGTGCGCGCGGTGCCGTGCGGTGCTCGGCGGGGCCGCGGTACGGCGGGTGTGGCCGGTGCCGGAGCCGCCCGGGCTGCCGGTGGTGCACGCGGCGGCCGCGTACGCCGACGAGGTGCGGGCGGCGCTGCTGGCCCACAAGGAGCGAGGCGCGCTGGCGCTCGCGGGCCCGCTGGGAGCGGCCCTGGCACACGCCGTGCGTGCCGGGCTCCGAGAAGCGTGCCGGTCGGGCGCCGAGGCGGCTGGGTGGGACGGAAGGGCTCCCGTGCTGCTGGTGCCCGTGCCGTCGGGGCGGCGGGCCGTGCGTGCCCGGGGACATGACCCGGCACGCCGGATCGCCCTCGCGGCGGCCGCGGACCTGCGGCGCGGTGGCGTCCCGGCCCGGGTGCTCGGTGTGCTGCGGCACCGGCGGGCCGTGGCCGACCAGTCGGGGCTCAACTCCCGGCAGCGAATGGACAATCTCGCCGGTGCGCTGACGGTCGCCTCCGGAGGTGCCGGGCTGCTGACCGCGGGACCGGTCGTCGTGGTCGACGACGTGATGACCACGGGCGCTTCCCTGGCGGAGGCCGCACGGGCCCTGCGGGAGGCCGGCGGCGGGCCGGGGGTGCCGTACGGGGCGGCGGCGGGGCCGATTTCGAACGATGCGTGCACTGCGGCCGTGTACGGAGGAGAGAGCTGGGAAAGCAGAGAGGAACAGAACGTCGGATCAAGGCGAGAGAGGACGGGCCGGTGGCCCGGCTGGCAGGGAATGGCGGGTGCGTACGGCGCCGGCCCAGTGGTTGACGTGGTGTGCGCGGCAGTGGTCGCGGCATCACCGGACTCTTTCCGAATAAACCGGAACTGACCGAGATCGTGCGTCGTTGCAGGTAATGAGAGGGCCTATTCACCTGAACGGAGGTACGCCGCAGTAGAGGGTGACGACATCCGTCCGGGCGAGATATGTTCGGTTGAGAGGGAAAGCCGCAGGCCACACCTCGCAAATCCGAATGCCGTGACGCGGGTTTTCCTTCATCACTCGCGACGGTGGAGTGGAGATCTCGCCCGCGGGGGAGGAGGTGGAAGTCACCGAGTCCGAGGTTCCGGGGCTCACCGGGACCTGGTGCAAAAGGGAGATGCTCCGCACCGAAGCGGAGTGATCCGGGAACGGAGTTCTGCGTGGACATCGTCGTCAAGGGCCGCAAGACCGAGGTGCCCGAGCGGTTCCGGAAGCACGTGGCCGAGAAGCTGAAGCTGGAGAAGATCCAGAAGCTCGATGGCAAGGTGATCAGCCTCGACGTCGAGGTGTCCAAGGAGCCCAACCCGAGGCAGGCCGACCGCTGCGACCGAGTGGAGATCACGCTCCGCTCCCGCGGTCCGGTGATCCGGGCGGAGGCAGCGGCGAGCGATCCGTACGCGGCGCTCGACCTGGCGGCGGAGAAGCTGGAAGCCCGGCTGCGCAGGCAGCACGACAAGCGGTTCTCGCGCCGTGGCGCGCGCCGGATCCCGGCCGCCGAGGTCGCCGACCACGTCCCGGGTGTGGCGACGCTCAACGGAAACGGCCTCGCGCCGGCCCCCGAGGAGGAGCCGGACGCGGTCCCCACGAAGAAGATCGGCTCGCTGGAAGTACAGGGTGACGGCCCCATCGTCGTCCGCGAGAAGACCCACGTCGCAGCGCCCATGACCCTCGACCAGGCTCTCTACGAGATGGAGCTGGTCGGGCACGACTTCTACCTGTTCGTCGACTCCGAGACCAAGGAACCGAGCGTCGTCTACCGACGGCACGCCTACGACTACGGCGTGATCCACCTCAGGACGGACACGATGGTCACCCAGGCGCACTCCCCGGACGCGGGCGGTGCGCTCGGCGGCTGACCGCCCCGGGTGACAGCGGAGAGGGTGCCCCTGGAGCGCGTGTGCGCCCCCAGGGGCACCCCTGTGCGACCACTTCGCGCCCCGCTCCGTCACCCCGGTGCCGTCCGGGCATGAAATCATGGTGGCCACGGCCCAACCGGTGGGTCGTTGCTCTGGGTTGGCGATGGCTCAGGACCACAGGCCACAGCCTTCAGGGGGAGGAACGATGGCGGACAGCTTCGGACCGATGGGTGACGGGGATGCCCACGAAGGCGTCGCCGGCATGGGCCCGGACACGGAGACCCCACGCAAGGAACCGATCAGAGTCCTCGTGGTGGACGACCATGCCCTGTTCCGCCGTGGCCTGGAGATCGTGCTCGCGGCCGAGGAGGACATCCAGGTCGTCGGGGAGGCGGGTGACGGCGCCGAAGCCGTCGAGAAGGCCGCCGACCTGCTGCCCGACATCGTCCTGATGGACGTGCGCATGCCGAAGCGGGGCGGGATCGAGGCCTGCACCTCCATCAAGGAGGTGGCTCCCAGCGCGAAGATCATCATGCTGACGATCAGCGACGAGGAAGCCGATCTCTACGACGCCATCAAGGCGGGCGCGACCGGCTATCTCCTCAAGGAGATCTCCACGGACGAGGTGGCCACCGCCATTCGCGCGGTCGCCGACGGGCAGTCGCAGATCAGCCCGTCCATGGCGTCGAAACTGCTCACCGAGTTCAAATCGATGATCCAGCGCACCGACGAGCGCCGCCTGGTGCCCGCACCGCGCCTGACCGACCGCGAGCTGGAAGTCCTCAAGCTCGTCGCCACGGGGATGAACAACCGTGACATCGCCAAGGAGTTGTTCATCTCCGAGAACACCGTGAAGAACCACGTGCGCAACATCCTGGAGAAGCTGCAGCTGCACTCCAGGATGGAGGCCGTGGTGTACGCGATGCGGGAAAAGATCCTCGAAATCCGCTGACGCCGGGCGGCCGGTGCGCTCAGCCGGTCAGGCGGGCCAGCTCCCTCACGAGCGGCTCACGCAGGTCCGGTGCGTCGACCCGTTCCACGCGCACGTCCGTGCAGTCCACCCAGGACGCGGCCTCGGCCAGGGCCTGGGCGACGGCCGGAACCGCCTTCGGGCCGTCGAGCGTGACCTGCTTGGCCACCAGCGTGCTGCCCGCTCGCGCCGGGTCCACACGGCCGACCAGCCGGCCGCCGGCCAGGACCGGCATCGCGAAGTAGCCGTACACCCGCTTCGGTCTGGGCACGTAGGCCTCCAGACGGTGCGTGAAGCCGAAGATCCGCTCCGTGCGCGCCCGCTCCCAGATCAGGGAGTCGAACGGCGACAGGAGCGTGGTGCGGTGCCGGCCGCGCGGGGGTGTCTCCAGGGCCGCCGGGTCGGCCCACGCCGGCTTGCCCCAGCCCGCGACCGTGACCGGGACGAGCCCCGAGTCGGCGATCACCGCGTCGACCTGCTCGCCCCTGAGGCGGTGGTAGTCGGCGATGTCCGCGCGGGTGCCGACGCCGAGGGACCGGCCCGCCAGGCGGACCAGGCGGCGCAGGCACTCGGCGTCGTCCAGCTCGTCGTGCAGCAGCGCTGCCGGGATCGCGCGCTCGGCGAGGTCGTAGATCCGCTTCCAGCCGCGGCGTTCCACGCACACCACCTCGCCGTGCATCAGGGCGCGTTCCACGGCGACCTTGGAGCCGGACCAGTCCCACCAGTCGTTCGTCTTCTTAGCGCCGCCCAACTCCGTGGCCGTCAGGGGGCCTTCGGAGCGGAGCTGCTTGATGACCTGGTCGTAGACGCCGTCGGGAAGTTCGTGGTTCCAGTGCGGGCGGTTGCGGTAGGCGCGGCGGCGGAAGGCGAAGTGGGGCCATTCCTCGATGGGCAGGATGCAGGCGGCGTGGGACCAGTACTCGAAGGCGTGGGGCTGTACCGCGGACGTGCCGGAGGACGCCGGCTTCCAGTAGGCGTCCTCCACGGTCTTCCGGCCCACCGCGCCCAGGCGGGCGTACGGCACGAGCTCGTGGGAGCGGGCCAGGACCGAGATCGTGTCGAGCTGTATCGCGCCCAGGTGGCGGAGGACGCCGCGGACGCCGGAGCGGCGGTCGGGGGCGCCGAGGAAGCCTTGGGCGCGCAGGGCGATCCTGCGGGCCTCGTCTGCGGAGAGCTCTGCCGTGGGGCGCGGGGTGGTCATGGATCGCACGATATGGGGTGGGACTGACAGTGGGGAGTGACCTGGGCTGCTGAGTCCCGCTCACTGCGGGCGGGGTGGCCGCGGCCGGGGAGCCGCGGGCAGGTACGGCGCCGTCGACGGAAGGCCCAGGTCAGAGGGGAGCAGGGAGCCGACCCAGGTGTCGCGCAGTACCCCCTTGTTGTTCGTCGCGGAGCGCAGCGTGCCCTCGATCGTGAAGCCCGCGCGTTCCGCCACCGCGCGCGAGGCCCGGTTGCCCACCTCCGCGCGCCATTCGACGCGGTCGATCGCGCCGGACACGAACGCCCAGCGGCAGGCGGTGAGGGCCGCTTCCGTGATGTGGCCGTGGGAGCGGTGCTGCTTCGTGGCCCAGAAGCCGATCTCCGCCATGCCCAGGGCGCGCATCGTCAGGCCGAGCATGCCCGCGAGGTCGCCGGAGTGCAGGAAGACGCCGAAGGTGAACATGGAGCCGTCCGCCCAGCCGTCCGGAGCGATCCGTTCCGTGAAGCTCTCGGCGTGCTCGCGCAGATAGGGCGAGGGGATCGTCGTCCAGCGCTGGATGTCGGGGTCCTGGCAGGCCTCGTACACCGCGTCGGTGTCCCGGGGGCCGACCGCGCGCAGCAGGAGGCGGTCCGTGGTGAGGGTGACGGGTTCCATCGGCCGATTCTGCTCGGAGGGCGCCCGCGGTGCCATCTCTTCGCCGACGGTGATGGGGTGATCACGCCGGGTGCAATTCGGCGGCGGGATGCGGCACCATCCGGAGGGCACGGACGTTGTCCCCTTCGAAGCAGACGTGAATCAGAATTCAAGCAGCGGACGGTCGCCGTCACGGCAGGCCCTCCCGGCGCGGTGGGGTCCTCGCATACGATGGCCGTTGCTCAGTAAGTCAAGTGGTAACCGACCGTCCCAGGCCCGACCGGCAAGGAGACCAACCCCCGTGTCCGTCCTCTCGAAGATCATGCGTGCAGGCGAAGGCAAGATCCTGCGCAGGCTGCACCGCATCGCGGACCAGGTCAACTCCATCGAAGAGGACTTCGTCGACCTCTCCGACGCCGAGCTGCGGGCCCTCACCGATGAGTACAAGCAGCGGTACGCCGACGGTGAGAGCCTGGACGACCTGCTGCCCGAGGCCTTCGCCACCGTCCGTGAGGCCGCCAAGCGCGTCCTGGGCCAGCGTCACTACGACGTGCAGATGATGGGCGGCGCCGCCCTGCACATGGGGTATGTGGCCGAGATGAAGACCGGTGAGGGCAAGACCCTCGTCGGCACGCTGCCGGCGTATCTGAACGCGCTGTCCGGCGAGGGCGTCCACATCATCACGGTCAACGACTACCTGGCCGAGCGCGACTCCGAGATGATGGGCCGCGTCCACCGCTTCCTGGGCCTGAGCGTCGGCTGCATCCTCGCCAACATGACGCCGGCCCAGCGCCGCGAGCAGTACGCCTGCGACATCACGTACGGCACGAACAACGAGTTCGGCTTCGACTACCTGCGCGACAACATGGCCTGGTCCAAGGACGAGCTCGTCCAGCGCGGCCACAACTTCGCCATCGTCGACGAGGTCGACTCCATCCTCATCGACGAGGCCCGTACGCCGCTGATCATCTCCGGCCCGGCCGACCAGGCCACCAAGTGGTACGGCGACTTCGCCAAGCTGGTCAAGCGCCTCAAGCGCGGCGAGGCCGGCCAGCCGCTCAAGGGCATCGAGGAGACCGGCGACTACGACGTCGACGAGAAGAAGCGCACGGTCGCCATCCACGAGTCCGGTGTCGCCAAGGTCGAGGACTGGCTGGGCATCGACAACCTCTACGAGTCGGTGAACACCCCGCTCGTGGGCTATCTGAACAACGCCATCAAGGCGAAGGAACTGTTCAAGAAGGACAAGGACTACGTCATCATCGACGACGAGGTCATGATCGTCGACGAGCACACCGGACGTATCCTCGCCGGCCGCCGTTACAACGAGGGCATGCACCAGGCGATCGAGGCGAAGGAAGGGGTGCCGATCAAGGACGAGAACCAGACGCTCGCCACGATCACCCTGCAGAACTTCTTCCGCCTCTACAAGCGCCATGACCACAACGGCAAGGAACAGCCCGGTCTGTGCGGCATGACCGGTACGGCGATGACCGAGGCCGCAGAGTTTCACCAGATCTACAAGCTCGGCGTGGTGCCGATCCCGACCAACCGGCCGATGGTCCGCAAGGACCAGTCGGACCTGATCTACCGGACCGAGGTCGCCAAGTTCGAGGCGGTCGTCGACGACATCGAGGAGAAGCACCGCAAGGGCCAGCCGATCCTCGTCGGCACCACCTCCGTCGAGAAGTCCGAGTACCTCTCGCAGCAGCTGAGCAAGCGCGGCATCCAGCACGAGGTGCTCAACGCCAAGCAGCACGACCGTGAGGCGCAGATCGTCGCCCAGGCCGGCCGCAAGGGCGCTGTCACGGTCGCCACGAACATGGCCGGCCGTGGTACGGACATCAAGCTCGGCGGCAACCCCGAGGACCTCGCCGAGGCCGAGCTGCGCCAGCGCGGTCTGGACCCCGAGGAGCACATCGAGGAGTGGGCACACGCCCTGCCCGAGGCGCTGGAGCGGGCCGAGAAGGCCGTCAAGGCTGAGAAGGAAGAGGTCGAGAGGCTCGGCGGGCTCTACGTGCTGGGCACCGAGCGGCACGAGTCGCGGCGCATCGACAACCAGCTGCGCGGCCGTTCCGGCCGTCAGGGCGACCCGGGCGAGTCCCGCTTCTACCTCTCCCTCGGCGACGACCTGATGCGGCTGTTCAAGGCCCAGATGGTCGAGCGCGTGATGTCCATGGCGAACGTGCCGGACGACGTGCCGATCGAGAACAAGATGGTCACGCGCGCGATCGCCTCCGCCCAGTCGCAGGTCGAGCAGCAGAACTTCGAGACCCGCAAGAACGTCCTGAAGTACGACGAGGTCCTCAACCGCCAGCGCGAGGTCATCTACGGCGAGCGGCGCCGCGTCCTGGAGGGCGAGGACCTGCACGAGCAGATCCAGCACTTCATGGACGACACCATCGACGCCTACATCCAGGCCGAGACCGCCGAGGGCTTCCCGGAGGACTGGGACCTGGACCGGCTGTGGGGCGCCTTCAAGCAGCTCTACCCGTGCAGCGTCACGGTCGAGGAGCTGGAGGAGGCGGCCGGCGACCGGGCCGGGCTCACCGCCGAGTTCATCAGCGACTCCATCAAGGACGACATCCACGAGCAGTACCAGGCCCGTGAGGCGCAGCTCGGCTCCGAGATCATGCGTGAGCTGGAGCGCCGGGTCGTGCTGTCGGTCCTGGACCGCAAGTGGCGCGAGCACCTCTACGAGATGGACTACCTCCAGGAGGGCATCGGCCTGCGCGCGATGGCGCAGAAGGACCCGCTGGTCGAGTACCAGCGCGAGGGCTTCGACATGTTCACCGCGATGATGGAGGGCATCAAGGAGGAGTCCGTCGGCTACCTGTTCAACCTGGAGGTCCAGGTCGAGCAGCAGGTCGAGGAGGTCCCCGTCGAGGACGCCAAGCCCGTGGCCGACCTGGAGAAGCACGACTCGGTGCCGGCGCAGGCGGGTGCCCGGCCGGAGATCCGCGCCAAGGGCCTCGACGTCCCGCAGCGGCGCAACCTCCACTTCTCCGCTCCGACGGTCGACGGCGAGGGCGGCACGATCGAGGGCGACTTCACCGAGGACGGCGAGCCGGTGCGGTCCGAGGCCGACGGTCTCACCCGCGCGGAGCGCCGCAAGCAGGCGCGCAGCCGGGGGCGCCGCAAGAAGTGACGGTGGCCGGGCCGCCGCGGCGGTCGTCGCCATAGCGTCTTCGAAGGGCCGGGCACCCGAGGGTGTCCGGCCCTTCGGTGTGCGGTGGGGGCGGGTCCTCCTCGCCGGTGGCGGCGGCTCAGTCGGCGTCGGGGCGGGGTGGGCGGGGGCCGCCGAGTTCCACCGCCGTGCAGCGCCAGCGGAGGTCCTGACCGAGTTCCAGGCGGAAGGCCATGGCGCGCAGCCGGTCGCCGGCGCCGATGCGGGCGAAGGCCTCGATGGCGCCCGGGCGGGGTTCGAAGTAGCCGATGTCCCGGACGACGGGGCGGGCGCCGCGGGTGTGCAGGGGGCCGCGTTCGGCCAGCCAGGTCAGCTCGTCGTAGGCGCGGCCGCGGGTGTGGCGGAGCATCGCGTGGACGGGGCGGTGGCCGCTCAGGACGGCGACGAGGAGGTCCGCGAAGACGTCCGTGGGGAGGGTCCGTCGGGGAGCGTGGGCGGGGACGCGGGGGACGGTCTGCCCGGACGCCGGGCCGGGTGCGTCCGACGACGGCGGCGTGGTGCCGTGCGGGCCCCTGCGCGCGGCGGGGGCGGCGGGGCGGCGGCTGCCCGGGGAGGTGGGCGGGCGGGTGTCGGCGGGGCGGGTGTACGGGCGTTTGGCGCGTGCGGAGGCCGGGGGGCGGCCGCCGGCTGCCGGGGTGCGGGGCGGGCCGCCACCGGGGACGCGGGGCGGGCCGGTCGGGCTGAGGGGTGGCGAGCCGGCGTCTCCGGTGGTGAGGGAGGGGGCCGCCTCGCGGGGGCGGGGGCTCGTGCCGGCCGGGGCGTCGAAGGGGTGCTCGTCCCGGCGCGTGGGCGGGCGGCGGTGGGTCCTGGTCATGACCTTGTGCATGGGGGGTCCCCGTTCCAATGGACCGGTGGATACCGGTGAGTAACTTCGAGTGGTGATCTTGTACGGGGGCGGAGGGGGCCGGAGCAAGGAAGCGGACCGCGCGTCGGGGGCGCCGGAATGTTCACCTATCCGGGTGATCAGCAGGGCGTGGAGCCCGGCCGCCCGGGGAGGAGCCGGGTGAATCTCCGGCCCGGGGTGGACGCGTCCGGCGTCCCGGGACGGGACCCGAAAGGGGACGCGGCGCACGTATTCTGAAGCCCTGTCCGGAAGCCCTCTCCGGAGCGTCCGACCCGGACACGACCCACCGACCGACCACGAAAGCGGCCAGCCATGCGTGTCTACGTGCCCATGACCCTCCCCGGTCTCGCCGAGGCGTACCAGACGGGTGAGCTGGGGACCGGGCCGTTCGTCGCCTACGCCGTGACGCCCGCGCTGCGCGAGTGGTACCTCTCCGACGACATCGAGGAGTTGGAGTACGCGGCGCTCAGCCGTGCCGCCCTGGCCTCGCTGCGGCTGCTGGCCGCCGCGCCGGACGCGCCCCGGCGCCGGGTGGTGGTGGCCGTGGACGTGCCCGACCGGGTCGCGAGCGCCGACCCCGACCGGGGCCTGGACCCGGCGGCGCTCGGTGAGGTGCGGGTGGCGGGCGCCGTGGCACTGTCCAAGGCGGCGTCCGTGCACGTCGACGCGCCCGACGCGGAGGCCGATGTGACGGCGGCGGCCGAGGCGCTGCCGGCGGCGGACGGCGGGGACGACGACGCGCAGTTCGTCGTGGACGGGGCGGAGGACCACGAACTGCTGTGGTTCGCCACGCAGGAGATCCCCAACCTGGTCGGCCGCGGGCACTGAGCGGACCCGCGCACGGGGGCGCGTTGAGGCGCTGTTCTCTTGATTGTCAGTGGGGGCGGGTACGTTTTGGGCATGGGGACGAAGACGGGCGCGCACATTGTCTGGGATTGGAACGGGACGCTGTTCCACGACATCGACGCGATCATCGGGGCGACGAACGCGGCCTTCGGCGAGCTGGGCCTGGAGCCGCTGACGCTGGAGCAGTACCGGGAGCTGTACTGCGTGCCGGTGCCGAAGTTCTACGAGCGGCTGATGGGGCGGCTGCCGACGCAGGCCGAGTGGGAGCTGATGGACGACATCTTCCACCGGTACTACGCGGAGCACCGGGTCAGGTGCGGGCTGACGGCGGGCGCCGAGGAACTGCTGGCCGGGTGGCGGTCGAGGGGACGCAGTCAGTCGATCCTGAGCATGTACGTGCACGAGGAGCTCGTGCCGCTGGTGCGCGGGTTCGGGATCGAGCCGCACTTCATACGCGTGGACGGGCGGACCGGGCCGTCGGGCGGCAGCAAGGCCGAGCACATGGTGCGGCATCTGGGGTCGCTGAACGGGGTGGCTCCCGAGCGCACGGTGGTGATCGGGGACGCCGCGGACGACGCGGTGGCCGCGCTGCACGTGGGGGCCCGGGCCGTGCTGTACACCGGGGGGTCCCACAGCCGGGCGAGCCTGGAGACGGTGGGGGTGCCGGTCGTGGACACGCTGGAGGAAGCGGTCGAGGAGGCGCAGCGGCTCGCGGCGTAGCCGGGTGCTCCGGGGCCCGATGACGGCCGATGCCCCGCGTCCGAGCGCGCGCACTGTGCAGAACGTCAAACTTCCAGGACTGGTTTTGTACACATACGGCTCATGACGGGGGCCCAGTAAGGAGCGATAGCCTTGGTGGCGTGATCAGCGCGATAGTTCGCGGGGACGCCGACGTCCTCGCCCTGCGCCCGGTGAGCACGGACGACATCCGTGTCCGGGCGGCAGTCGCTGGTCCTCGCGGGCGGGACGGGGCATCGAGGGCTCCCGGGACGCCGAGCACCACCAGGACCCAGGCGTCGCGGAGAGCGGCGTCACACCGGTGGAGCAGCTCAAGAATGGCTCAGACACCCCCGCTCATCTCACTTTGCGGCATAGCGTCGGTACAGACCGGATACCCCGTGTCACGACGTGACGTCGTAAGCGCAGAGGCCGTACTTCCTTCTACGTCACGCAACGGCGCGCGACAGGAGCCAGAGGACAATGCAGACCAAGCTGGACGAAGCCAAGGCCGAGTTGCTCGAGAGGGCCGCCCGGGTAGCTGAGAACAGCCCGGTCGGGGGGCACCTACCGACCGGGTCGACGGGCGAGGAGACCCCAGACGCCCAGGGAGCCCCGGACCGCGAGTCCCTGCTCACGTTCCTCCAGCGTTACTACCTGCACACGGCCCCGGAGGACCTCGCCGACCGCGACCCGGTCGATGTCTTCGGAGCCGCCGTATCGCACTACCGGCTGGCCGAGAACCGCCCCCAGGGCACGGCCAACGTGCGGGTTCACACGCCCACGGTCGAGGAGAACGGGTGGACCTGCAGCCACTCGGTCGTCGAGGTCGTCACCGACGACATGCCCTTCCTCGTCGACTCCGTCACCAACGAGCTGACGCGGCAGGGGCGCGGCATCCACGTGGTCATCCACCCCCAGTTCGTGGTGCGGCGCGATGTCACCGGCAAGCTCGTCGAGGTCCTGCCCACGCCCGCGACCGGCGCCGCGGACCTGCCGCACGACGCGCACGTCGAGTCCTGGATCCACGTCGAGATCGACCGCGAGACCGACCGGGCCGATTTGAAGCAGATCACCGCCGACCTGCTGCGCGTGCTCTCCGACGCCCGGGAGGCCGTCGAGGACTGGGGCAAGATGCGGGACGCGGCGATCCGGCTGGCGGAGGGGCTGCCGGAGGAGTCCATCCCCGGCGACCTGCCCGGCCCCCAGGTCGAGGAGGCCCGCGAGCTGCTGCGCTGGCTGGCCGACGACCACTTCACCTTCCTCGGCTACCGCGAGTACCAGCTGCGCGACGACGACTCCCTGGCCGCCGTGCCCGGCACCGGCCTCGGCATCCTGCGCGCCGACCCGCACCACTCCGACCAGGAGAGCCACCCGGTCAGCCCGTCCTTCGAGCGGCTGCCCGCCGACGCCCGGGCCAAGGCCCGCGAGCACAAGCTGCTCGTCCTGACCAAGGCGAACAGCCGGTCGACCGTGCACCGGCCCTCGTACCTGGACTACATCGGCGTGAAGAAGTTCGACGCCGACGGCAACGTCATCGGCGAGCGGCGCTTCCTCGGGCTGTTCTCCTCAGCCGCCTACACCGAGTCCGTGCGCCGCGTCCCCGTGATCCGGCGCAAGGTGGAGGAGGTCCTGGAGCAGGCCGGGTTCTCACCCAACAGCCACGACGGGCGCGACCTGCTGCAGATCCTGGAGACGTACCCGCGCGACGAGCTGTTCCAGACCCCGGTCGACGAACTGCGCGCCATCGTCACCTCCGTCCTCTACCTCCAGGAGCGCCGCCGCCTGCGGCTCTACCTGCGCCAGGACGAGTACGGGCGCTACTACTCGGCCCTCGTCTACCTCCCGCGCGACCGCTACACCACCGCCGTCCGCCTGCGGATCATCGAGATCCTGAAGGAGGAGCTCGGCGGCATCAGCGTCGACTTCACGGCGTGGAACACCGAGTCGATCCTGTCCCGGCTGCACTTCGTGGTCCGGGTCCCACAGGGCACCGAGCTGGAGCAGCTGTCCGACGCCGACAAGGAGCGCATCGAGGCCCGCCTGGTCGAGGCCGCCCGCTCCTGGGAGGACGCCTTCGCCGAGGCGCTCAACGCCGAACTCGGCGAGGAGCACGCCGCCGAGCTGATGCGCCGCTACGCGCACGCCTTCCCCGAGGGCTACAAGGCCGACCACAACCCGCGTGCCGCGGTCGCCGACCTCGTCCACCTGGAGCAGCTGAACGCCGAGGAGGGCCAGGACTTCGCGCTCAGCCTCTACGAGCCGGTGGGCGCCGCCCCCGAGGAGCGCCGCTTCAAGATCTACCGCACGGGTGACGCGATCTCCCTCTCGGCGGTGCTGCCGGTCCTCAACCGGCTCGGCGTCGAGGTCGTCGACGAGCGGCCCTACGAGCTGCGCTGCTCGGACCGGAGCGTGGCCTGGATCTACGACTTCGGCCTGCGCATCCCCCGCCCCCAGGGCGGCAGCGCGGACTACTTCGGCGACGACGCCCGCGAGCGCTTCCAGGACGCCTTCGCCGCCACCTGGACCGGCAAGGCGGAGAACGACGGCTTCAACGCCCTCGTGCTCAGCGCCGGACTGACCTGGCGCCAGGCGATGGTGCTGCGGGCGTACGCGAAGTACCTGCGCCAGGCGGCGTCCACGTTCAGCCAGGACTACATGGAGGACACCCTCCGCAACAACGTCCACACCACGCGGCTGCTCGTCTCCCTGTTCGAGGCGCGGATGTCGCCGGACCGGCAGCGGGCGGGACACGAGATCGTGGACGCGCTGCTGGAGGAGGTCGACGCGGCCCTGGACCAGGTCGCCAGCCTCGACGAGGACCGGATCCTCAGGTCCTTCCTCACGGTCATCAAGGCGACCCTGCGGACCAACTTCTTCCAGGAGGCGGCGGGCGGCAAGCCGCACGACTACGTCTCCATGAAGTTCGACCCGCAGGCCATCCCCGACCTGCCCGCGCCGCGCCCCGCGTTCGAGATCTGGGTGTACTCGCCCCGGGTCGAGGGTGTGCACCTGCGGTTCGGCAAGGTCGCCCGTGGTGGCCTGCGCTGGTCGGACCGGCGGGAGGACTTCCGCACGGAGATCCTCGGCCTGGTCAAGGCGCAGATGGTGAAGAACACCGTCATCGTGCCGGTCGGCGCCAAGGGCGGGTTCGTCGCCAAGCAGCTGCCCGACCCGAGCGTCGACCGCGACGCGTGGATGGCCGAGGGCATCGCCAGCTACAAGACGTTCATCTCGGCGCTGCTCGACATCACGGACAACATGGTCGCGGGCGAGGTCGTGCCCCCGGCCGACGTCGTCCGGCACGACGAGGACGACACCTACCTCGTCGTCGCCGCCGACAAGGGCACCGCCACCTTCTCCGACATCGCCAACGAGGTCGCCGAGAAGTACAACTTCTGGCTGGGTGACGCCTTCGCCTCCGGCGGCTCCGCCGGCTACGACCACAAGGGCATGGGCATCACCGCCCGCGGCGCCTGGGAGTCCGTCAAGCGGCACTTCCGCGACATGGGCGTGGACACGCAGAGCGAGGACTTCACGGTCGTCGGCATCGGCGACATGTCCGGCGACGTGTTCGGCAACGGCATGCTGCTCTCCGAGCACATCCGCCTGGTCGCCGCCTTCGACCACCGGCACATCTTCATCGACCCGGACCCGGACGCCGCCACCTCCTACGCCGAGCGCCGCCGCCTGTTCGAGCTGCCCCGCTCCAGCTGGGCGGACTACAACACCGAGCTGCTGTCGCCGGGCGGCGGAGTCTTCCCGCGCACGGCCAAGGCGATCCCGGTCAACGCGCAGATCCGCGAGGCCCTCGGCATCGAGGCCAAGGTCACCAAGCTCACCCCGGCCGACCTGATGAAGGCCATCCTCCAGGCCCCGGTGGACCTGCTGTGGAACGGCGGCATCGGCACGTACGTGAAGTCCTCGGCCGAGTCGAACGCCGACGTCGGCGACAAGGCCAACGACGCCATCCGCGTCGACGGCAAGGACCTGCGCGTCAAGGTCGTCGGCGAGGGCGGCAACCTGGGCCTGACCCAGCTCGGCCGGATCGAGTTCGCGCTGCACGGCGGCCGGATCAACACCGACGCCATCGACAACAGCGCCGGCGTGGACACCTCCGACCACGAGGTGAACATCAAGATCCTGCTCAACGGCCTGGTCGCCGACGGCGACATGACCGTCAAGCAGCGCAACAAGCTGCTCGCCGACATGACCGACGAGGTCGGCCGGCTGGTGCTGCGCAACAACTACGCGCAGAACACCGCGATCGCCAACGCCCTCGCCCAGTCCGGCGCCATGCTCCACGCCCAGCAGCGCTTCATGAAGCACCTGGTCCGCGAGGGGCACCTCGACCGGGCGCTGGAGTTCCTGCCCAGCGACCGGCAGATCCGCGAGCGGCTCGCCCAGGGCCAGGGCCTGACGGGGCCGGAGACGGCCGTGCTGATGGCGTACACGAAGATCACGGTCGCCGAGGAGCTGCTGCACACCTCGCTGCCGGACGACCCGTACCTCAGCACGCTGCTGCACGCCTACTTCCCGAAGGAGCTGCGCGAGCAGTTCCCCGAGCACCTGGTCAGCCACCCGCTGCGCCGCGAGATCACCACGACGGTCCTGGTGAACGACACGGTCAACACGGGCGGCACGACCTACCTGCACCGGCTGCGCGAGGAGACCGGCGCGTCGCTGGAGGAGATCGTGCGGGCGCAGACGGCGGCCCGGGCGATCTTCCGCCAGTACCCGGTGTGGGACGCGGTCGAGTCCCTCGACAACAGGGTCGAGGCCGAGGTCCAGACCCGCATCCGGCTGCACTCGCGCCGCCTGGTGGAGCGCGGCACGCGCTGGCTGCTCAACAACCGGCCGCAGCCGCTCCAGCTGGCCGAGACGGTCGACTTCTTCGCCGACCGGGTCGAGCAGGTCTGGTCGCAGCTGCCGAAGCTGCTGCGCGGCGCCGACCTGGAGTGGTACCAGAAGATCTACGACGAGCTGACGGGCGCCGGAGTTCCGGACGAGCTGGCCACGAGGGTGGCGGGCTTCTCCTCCGCCTTCCCGACGCTCGACATCGTCTCGGTCGCGGACCGCATGGGCCGGGAACCGCTGGACGTCGCCGAGGTCTACTACGACCTGGCGGACCGGCTGCGCATCACCCAGCTCATGGACCGCATCATCGAGCTGCCCCGCGCCGACCGCTGGCAGTCCATGGCCCGCGCGGCGATCCGCGAGGACCTGTACGCGGCGCACGCGGCGCTGACCGCGGACGTCCTGGCCGTGGGCGACGGCACCTCGACGCCCGAGCAGCGCTACAAGGCCTGGGAGGAGAAGAACGCGGCGATCCTGGGCCGGGCCCGCACCACGCTGGAGGAGATCCAGGGCTCGGACGCGTTCGACCTGGCGAACCTCTCGGTGGCGATGCGCACGATGAGGACCCTGCTGCGGACGCATTCGTAACGCCCGCGACAGCGAGCACGCCCCGGGCCGGGAACGGTCCGGGGCGTCTCCGCTTCCGGCCGGGCCGGGAATCCGCTCAGCGCAGTGCGCTCGCCACCAGGCGGGCCGCCCGTCTCACCTTCGGTCGGGCCACCCGCCGGACCACCGGGCGGATCACCCGTGCCGTCACGCCCACCGGCTCCCAGCGGACCTGGAGACGGCCCGGGCCGTGGCCCTCCGGCTCCACCGTCAGCCGGTGGGACGGGACGAGGGTCGTCAGCGTCGGGAACGTCAGGGGCGCCAGCAGCAGGCCGGTGTGGGACAGGCCCTGGTGCGTCAGCCGGAGCAGCGGGTGACGCACGCCCGCGAAGCCCTGCAGCGGCAGGGAGGCCGCCGCCAGGTCCAGATGGGCGTGACCCTCGAACAGGCCCGGCCGCACGGGGCAGAGGCGGAAGGGGACGTGGAGGCGGCGGCCCCCGGGGGCGATGAGCAGCGTGGCGCGCTGAGGGCCGACCGGGAGGCGCCGGGCCGGGTCGTGGGTGCGGATCGTGAGGTCGACCGAGGCGCCCGGGCCCCGGGTGATCTCGGTGATCTCGTGGCGGAACTGGGCGCTCGGGAACGGGCGGGTCTCCAGCTCCAGGTCGGTGATGTCCAGTTCGCGGCGGGCCCAGGCGGACGCGGGGACCCGGTCGCCCCAGTAGGCGCGCCCGGCGCCGTCCGTCGCGACCTGGCGGGGGCCGACGCCGTGGCCCAGGCCCCTGGACGCCAGGCGGGCGTCCGCGAACCGGCGGTCCCGGATCAGCTGCACGACCACGCGCTCGGCCCGCGGCAGCCGGGCGAACGCGCCCGGGGTGAGGGTGTCGAGATAGGGGGTGACGAGGTCGGCGAAGGACGTCAGCCAGGCGTCGTCCCGGTAGGGCAGGTCACCGGCGTACATGCGGAAGTCGTGCTTGAGGAACTTGTGGTCCTTGTCCTCGCGCAGCGACTCGTGGCCGCTCTCGGCGAGGAACGCGTCGATGAGGCGCTGCACGTGGATCCGGTCGCGGACGTTGGCGAGCTTGTGCCGCTGGTTGGAGATCGAGGCCGCGTCGGAGGCCGCGTAGGGGGCCACGTACCAGCGGTAGACCGGCTCGGGGATGATCGTGAACGACTTGGCCAGGCAGTACGCCTGCGCCGAGAACAGCTGGTCCTCGTAGTGGATGCCCTCCGGGAAGCGCAGGCCGTGCCGGTCGAGGAAGGCGCGGGCGTACATCTTGCTCGTCGACAGGTGCTCGAAGAGCAGGCGCGGGTCGGACTCGATGCCGTCGAGGGTGCGGCGCTCGGCGACCAGGTGCGGCATCCACGTCGAGCGGCGGCCGTTGTCCACGCGGATCCGCTGCACCGCCCCCATGGCGAAGTCGAGCTCGCGTTCGCGGTGCGCGGCCAGCAGCAGGGCGACGGCGTCGTCGGGGAGTTCGTCGTCGCTGTCGAGGAACATCAGGTACGGCGCCCGGGCGATCTCCAGGGCGCGGTTGCGCGGGGCGCTGCAGCCGCCGCTGTTGCGTTCCAGGCGGAGGTGGCGGATGCGGGGGTCCTCGGCCGCCAGCCGCTGGGCCACCGCCGAGGTCGCGTCCGTGGAGTGGTCGTCGCTGATGATGATCTCGATGTTCGCGTGGGTCTGCCGGCGCACCGAGGCCACCGCGCGGGGGAGGCGTTCGGCGTCGTTGTAGACGATGACCGTCACGGTGACGTCGGGGGTGCTCATGACGTCCTGGGTGCTCATGCGGTCGCCTCCTGCGGGGTGGGGGCCGGGGTGCGCTCCTCGATCGGCAGCACCGGAGGCAGGTCCTTCTCGTCCTGGCCGAGGAAGACCCGGCGCACCACGCGTTCGGCGGCGCGTCCGTCGTCGTACTCGCAGAACCGGCGACGGAAGGCGGCCCGGGTCTTGGCCGCGCCCTCGTCGCGCCAGGCCTCGGTGGTGAGGATCTCCGTCAGCTCCTGCTGGGTGCGGGCGACCGGGCCCGGGGCCTCGGCCATCAGGTCGAAGTAGACGCCCCGGGTCGTGCGGTACGTCTCCCAGTCGTCGGCGTGGATCACGATCGGCCGGTCGAGGTTGGCGTAGTCGAACATGATGGAGGAGTAGTCCGTGACCAGGGCGTCCGCCGCCAGGCACAGCTCCTCGACCGGGTCGTAGGAGGAGACGTCGATGATCCGGCCCGTGCGGCGCAGGTTGGTCAGGGGGGAGGCGGCGCCGCCGTAGAAGTAGTGGCCGCGCACGAGGAGGACCGTGTCGTCGCCGAGGCGGTCGGCGAGGGCGGCGAGGTCCAGGCGGGGCGTCCAGCCGGCCTCGTAGTCGCGGTGGGTGGGAGCGTAGAGGACGGCCCGCCGGCCCCGGGCGATGCCGAGACGGTCGCGGACTGCGCGGATCTCGGCGGCGCCGGCGGTGTAGTACACGTCGTTGCGCGGATAGCCGTGGTCCAGGGAGACGTAGCGCGAGGGGTAGGCGCGCTCCCACATGCGGGTGGTGTGGCTGTTGGCGGAGACACTGAAGTCCCACTTGTCGATGCGCTCCAGCAGCGCCTGGAAGTCCAGGCCCTGGGCGGCGGCCGGGTAGGCCATCTGGTCGAGGCCCATGCGCTTCAGGGGTGTGCCGTGGTGGGTCTGGACGTGGATCGCGTCCGGGCGTTTGACCACCGCGTTGGGGAAGTTGACGTTGTTGACCAGGTACTTGGCGGTGGCCAGCACCTCCCAGTAGCGGCGGGTGCCGGGCACGACGTGGTCGGTGCCGGGCGGCAGCAGGGCCGCGTTCTCCGCGCTGACCACCCACACCGGGTGGATCTGCGGGGCGAGCGCGGCGAGCTTGGCGGCGATCGCGGCCGGGTTGCAGGCGACCCCGCGGTTCCAGTACGCCGAGAACACCGCCAGGTGCTGGTTGACCGGGCGGCCGAGCGCCCTGCGGTACTGGTGGTCGCGGAGCTTGGCCCCCACCTGGCGCCTGCGGGCGCGTACGGCCGACCTTGCGGTGCGGCGGGTGCGGTTGACGGCCTGGAAGGCCCGGTACCTGCCGTACGCGCCCTCCTGGAGCAGCGAGCGGCGGACGCCTTCGAGGCCGGCCGGATGGCGGTAGCCCTCGGGGCGGCGGCGCAGGGCGGCCAGGGACGCCCGGCGGAAGAACTCCCGCGCGACCTTCTCCTCCATGCCGCCGCGGGCGAAGGTGCGCAGGCAGTCGCGGACCATGACGTCGTAGAGCACGGTGTGGGCGGCCCGGCGGCCCGAGGCGAGGTCGAGGAGGGACTCATAGCGCGCGGCGAGGCCGTAGCGCTGCTCGGGCGTGACCGGGGGCAGGCTCGCGGGGCGCAGCCGGCGGTCCTCGTAGGCCACGTGCGGCAGGCAGGCGACGCGGTCGGCGAGCAGCAGCGCCGCCAGGGCCGCGTACGGCTCGTCGTCGGTGGTGAAGTGCCGCACGTGCGCCCTCCAGAACTCCGCGCGCAGGACCCTGGTGCCCAGCAACGGGGTCAGCCGCAGCAACGGCGAGCAGTCGTCGAGGGCGACGTCGGCACGGCCCGCCCGGGCGAGCAGGGAGCCGTCGGGGGAGGGCAGGCCGGTGCTGCGCCAGGTGCTGCGGACGTGGTCGAGCAGCAGGACGTCCACCTCGGACGGCAGCTCGGCCACCCGCTCGGCGACCAGGCGCGGGGCGCCGGCGGGCAGGCCGTCCTTGGCGTGGACGAAGTGCAGCCAGCGCCCGCAGGCCCGCGCCGCGCCCGCCGCCCGGGCCGCGGCGTCGCCGGTGCCGTCCGGCAGCGGCAGCACCTGGACGTCCGGGGTGTGCCGTTCGGCCGTCTCCCGGGCCCAGTCGCCGACCGCGGCCACGATCACCTCGGCGTCGGGGAGCGGATGGGCGGCGAGGGAATCGAGCAGTTCCGTGAGGTGGCCCTGCACGTTCGGCCCGTGGACGATGACGCTGAGCTCGGCCATCACGGGCCCCCTTCTCGCGGCTGCACCTACGCGGTCATGCTGCCACCAACGAGACGAAACGGCCGATCGAGTGCGCCTTACGAGGGAACGGGACGCTCACACCAGGCAACCGCGCATCCGGGGGAGGCGGACCCCTCAGGCGGACGCCTTCGCCTTGGGCTTCGGTGCCTTCTCGCCGGTGAACGCCTCGTACTCCTTCAGGACGTCCTCCGTCGGACCGTCCATGCGCAGCTCCCCGCGTTCCAGCCACAGCACGCGGTCGCAGGTGTCGCGGATCGACTTGTTGTTGTGGCTGACCAGGAACACCGTGCCCGCGTGCTTGCGCAACTCGCGGATGCGTTGCTCGGAGCGCTTCTGGAAGGACCGGTCGCCGGTGGCCAGGGCCTCGTCGATGAGCAGCACGTCGTGGTCCTTGGCGGCGGCGATGGAGAACCGCAGCCGCGCCGCCATGCCGGAGGAGTACGTGCGCATCGGCAGCGTGATGAAGTCGCCCTTCTCGTTGATGCCCGAGAAGTCGACGATCTCCTGGTAGCGCTCCCTGATCTGCTCGCGGGTCATGCCCATGGCCAAGCCGCCGAGGTGCACGTTGCGCTCGCCGGTCAGGTCGTTCATCAGGGCCGCGTTGACGCCGAGCAGGGAGGGCTGGCCGTCGGTGTAGATGTGCCCGTTCTCCACGGGCAGGAGCCCGGCGACGGCCTTGAGCAGGGTCGACTTGCCGGAGCCGTTGGTGCCGATCAGGCCGATCGCCTCGCCCCGGTAGGCGACGAAGGACACGTTCTTCACGGCGTGCACCCGGCGCACCCCGGAGGCCTTCTCGGTCTGCCTGCGGCGCACGATGCGGTTGAGGGCGGCGGTCGCGGAGCCGCGTCCGGCGCCGGTGCCGTTGACGCGGTAGACGATGTCGACGCCGTCGGCGACGACGGTGGGGATCTTCTCGCTCGGGTGCTCAGCCACGGCCGTACGTCTCCTCAGCCTTCCAGAAGTAGATGAACCCGCCGGCCCCGGCGAGCAGCGCCCAGCCGACGGCGATCGCCCACACGTGGGCGGGGAGCTGGCTCGCGTGGAAGCTGTCGATCAGGGCGAAGCGCATCAGGTCGATGTAGATCGCGGCCGGGTTGGTCTCCAGCAGGACCGTCACCACGCGCGGCAGGCTGTCCTTGTCCGCCAGCTTGTCGATGCTCCACATGACGCCCGAGACGTACATCCAGGTGCGCAGCACGAACGGCATCAGCTGGGCGATGTCGGGGGTCCTGGCGCCCATCCGGGCCACGACCATGGAGACGCCCGCGTTGAACGTGAACTGCAGGAACAGCGCCGGCACCGCCAGCAGCCAGGACACCCCGACCGGCACGCCGAAGCAGAGCAGGATGACGACCAGCGCGGCCATCGAGAACAGCAGTTGCTGCAGCTGCTGGAGGCAGAACGACAGCGGCAGCGCGGCGCGCGGGAAGTGCAGGGCCCGCACCAGGCCGAGGTTGCCGGAGATGGCCCGGGTGCCCGCCATGATCGAGCTCTGCGTGAACGTCCAGACGAACACGCCCGTGACCAGGAACGGGACGTAATCGGGCACGCCGTGCTTGGTGCCGAGCAGGACGCCGAAGATGAAGTAGTAGACCGCCGCGTTCAGCAGTGGGGTCATCACCTGCCAGACCTGGCCGAGCTTCGCCTGGCTGTACTGGGCGGTGAGCTTGGCGGTGGCGAACGCGGTGATGAAGTGGCGGCGGGCCCACAGCTGCCGGACGTACTCGGGCAGGGACGGGCGGGCGCCGCTGACCGAGAGGCCGTGGCGGGCGGCGAGGGCCGCGAGGTCGTCGGCGGGGGCCGGGGCCTGGGCCTGGGGCGGTGAGTGGAGGACCTGACTCACATCCGCTGCTTTCGCTCGGGGGGGGTGGGGAGGGGGGGAAGGGACCGGAGGTCGCGCAGGGCGGGACGGAAGGGAGGGTCTTTACCGCAACCTGCACGACTCTTTACGTCGGGACGGGACCGTATCGTCGCAACGTGAGCGTAAGCCGAACGAGCGTCGGAACGCAACCGTTTCGTCGTGACGCCCTATGCTGTCCGGCATGACGACGAAGCCCGACGAGCCCCAGCCGTCCCCGCGCCGCCGGGCCCCCGCGGGCGCGGCCGTGCTGCGGGAGGACGTGACGGAAGCCATCCGGGCGGCCGTGTTCGAGGAGCTCGCGGCCGTCGGCTACGCGCGGATGTCCATCGAGGGGATCGCGCGTCGGGCCGGGGTCGGGAAGACGGCGGTCTACCGCCGCTGGCGCTCCAAGCTGCACCTGGTCCTGGACATCGTCTCGGCCCTCGCCGTGCAGGGCCTGCCCGCGCCGGACACCGGCTCGCTGGAGGGCGACCTGCGGCTGCTGTACGAGGTGACGTCCCGGGCCCTGCGTCACCCCGTCGCCTCGCAGGTCATCCCGGACCTCCAGGCCGAGGCGGCCCGCAACCCCGAGATCGCCGAGGCCCTCCGGAAGGCCCTGCGGGAGGGCCAGGACGGGGTCGCCACCGGGATCGTCACGGCGGCGCAGCGGCGCGGGGAGCTGCGTGCGGGCCTCGACCACGACCTCGCGCTCGACCTGATCTCGGGCCCGCTGTACTGGCGCTCGGTGGTGATCCGCAGCCCCAAGCTGCCCAAGGGCTACCTGGGGTCGCTGGCGACGGCGACGGCGGGGGCGCTGCGGGCGCTGTGACGACCTGCCCCTTCTAGGAGCGGGTCCGGGCGGGGCGGCGGCCGGTCCGAGTGGGGCGGGCGGCCGGTCCGAGTGGGGCGGCGGCCGGTCGAGCAGAGCGGATCAGCGCCGCGCGGCCTCCGGGTGCAGCCGGATCCAGCCCTGCCATGCCGACGCGATCATGTCCTGGACGTCGTGCCGGGCCTTCCAGCCCAGCTCGGCGGCGGCGCGGTCGGCGGAGGCGACGACCCGGGCCGGGTCGCCCGGGCGGCGGGGCGTGACCTCGGGCGGCAGGTCGTAGCCGGTGACGGCGTTGACGCGGTCGATCATCTCGCGCACGGAGACGCCCTCGCCCCGGCCGATGTTGACGGTGAGGTCGCGGCCGGGGGCGGAGCGCAGGACCCGGGCGGCGGCGACATGGGCCTCGGCCAGGTCGACGACGTGGATGTAGTCCCGTACGCAGGTGCCGTCCGGGGTCGGGTAGTCGTCGCCGAAGACGCGCGGCGGCGCGTTCCGCGTGAGCTTCTCGAAGACCATCGGCACGAGGTTGAAGACACCCGTGTCCGCCAGCTCCGGGCTCGCCGCGCCGGCCACGTTGAAGTAGCGCAGGGAGGCGGTCGACAGCCCCGTCGCCCGGCCCGTCGCGCGCACCAGCCACTCGCCGGCCAGCTTGGTCTCGCCGTACGGGGAGATGGGCGCGCAGGGCGTCTCCTCGGTGACCAGGTCCACGTCCGGCATGCCGTAGACCGCAGCGGAGGAGGAGAAGACGAAGGACGGCACCCCGGCCGCCGTCACCGCGTCCAGCAGGATCCGCAGGCCCTCGACGTTCTCCCGGTAGTAGCGCAACGGCTGCTCGACCGACTCGGCCACCTGCTTCTTCGCCGCGAGGTGGACGACGCCGGTGACCTCGTGGTCCGCGAGGGCGCGCGCGAGCCGCTCGGCGTCCAGGGTGGAACCCACCACCAGCGGCAACCCGTCGGGCACGCGCTCGGCGATGCCGGTGGACAGGTCGTCGTACACCACCGCCTGTTCCCCCGCCGCGGTCATCGCCCGTACGACGTGCGCGCCGATGTAGCCGGCGCCGCCGGTGATCAACCAGGTCATGTGCGGCCGTCCCCTCGTCAGTTGGCCCGTGGTGGTGTGCGTGGCGCTGGTCCGTCGTGGTCGCGGTGGGTCGCGGTGCCTCGCGGTGCCTCGCGGTGCCTCATGGAGCTGTCAGTGAAGCAGGCGCCGCAGCCTCCGGCGTACGACGGACAGCACACCGCGTACGCCCGGTGCCACCCGCAGCGCCAGCGCGCCGGAGTGGGTGGGGTACGGCTGTACGAGTACCACGCCGCGCCGGGCGCTCGGGACGGCGCGGCGGCGCAGCAGACCGGCACCCGTGAGCGCGTGCGCCGTGACCTCACGACTCCCGCCGTCGCGGAAGCGGACCCGGAGGCGCAGATCCCAGGTGCCCGCGCCGAGCGCGACGAACTCGGAGAGGTCGACACCGACCTCGGCCGACCAGGTGGCGGGGGTCTCGGCCGGTCCGCAGATGTCGGACCCGGCCGGTTCACCCGGCACCTCGCCTTCCGGGGCTGGCCCGCCTGCCTCCGTGCACGGCACCAGTGCCGCCGTCCCGCCGCGGATCACCACAGCCGCGTCGTCCCGGTGGCACCACTCCACCTCCACCGTCTGCGGTCCCGCCCGCCCCACCCGCCCGTACAGCTCGTGCAGACGCAGCCGCAGCCGGGTGTCCCGCGCGCGGGGCCGCAGCGCGGCGTCGACCGCGAGGGGAAGCGTCCGCACCGGAGCGCTCAGCAGGGGTTCGAGGGACACCTGGGGCAGGTCGCCGGACCAGACGGGCGTGCCGTCGGCGGCCCGGGCGTACGGCGGGCGGAGCCGGGCCGGGCGGGCCGCCAGCTCCCGCAGCCGGGGCAGGTCGCGCGGCTCCGGGGAGGCCAGGACGACCCGCCCCGCCAGCCGGCCGGGAGCCACCGGGTTGCGCGCCCAGTCGTCCGCGTCGTACTGCGCGAGATGCGCCCGCGTGAGCTCCCACCACGCACGCCGGTAGGCGGTGTCACGCAACCCCAGCTCGCGCAGGTACATGCGCAGGTCGTGGTCGAGGAACTTGGCGCGCGCCGCCCGCGCCAGTTCCTTCTGCCCGGCGCCCAGCAGGATCTCGTACGCCTGCCGGCACGCCTCCGTACGGGCCCGCCAGTTGTCGACGCCGGCCCGGTCCAGCGAGATCGACAGCCGCTCGGCGGACCGCCGCACGTGCCAGACGTACACCCGGTCCGGCACCAGGGCGATGCGCGGCGCCGCCGCCAGCACGCGCGCGGTGAAGACGACGTCCTCGTAGGGGAAGCGGCCCTCCGGGAAGCGGATGCGGTGCGCGCGCAGGAAGCCGGTCCGGTAGAGCTTGTTGACGCAGAGCGTGTCGTGGACCAGGCGGGGCCGCCGCGCGGGCCGCGGCACCACGGCGTGGCGGGCGTAGAGGCCGGGCTGCCAGGGGACCTCGCGGCCGGAGGGCAGTTCCCTGCGCACGCACAGGCCGCCCACCACCTCGGCGCGGGCTCCCGCAGCCGCCGCGAGCAGCGCGTCGACCGCGCCGGGCGGAAGCACGTCGTCGCTGTCCAGGAACATCACGTACGGCGCCGTCACCGCGTCGAGCCCGGTGTTGCGCGGGGTGCCGCAGCCGCCGCTGTTGACCCGCCGCCGGATCACCCGCAGCCGGGGCTCCGACGCGGCCAGCCGGCCGAGCAGGTCCGCGCTGCCGTCCGTGGAGCAGTCGTCGACGGCGATGACCTCCCGCACGGCCGGGCCCTGGCCGAGCGCCGAGCGCACGGCGTCCGTTACATGGGCGGCGTCGTCGTAGCCGATGACCACGACGGCCACGTCCTTGTCGGCATTCCTCACGGCATCCATCACCGCGGATCGTAAGCCGGGTGAATGACATGAAAGTGATAACACACCATCAAATGCCGCTGATCGTACTATTACCCCGCAGAATCGGGCCGTGACGATCGGACAGGCGAGGGGGAGCGGCCGGTTCGGCACACGCGTGCCGCCATCGGTGGTCCCCGTGGCGGTTCCCATGGCGGTGATGCTCGCGGTCGGACTGTGGGGCCTGGACCGCGGCGGCATGTGGGGCGACGAGAGTGTCACCTTCCAGGTCGCGCAGCGCACGGTCCCGCAGATCTGGCGGCTGCTGCACGACGTGGACGCGGTGCACGGCCTGTACTACCTGGTCATGCACGCCGTCCTCGCCGTCCACCCGGGCGAGGTCGTGCTGCGCCTGCCGTCCGTGGCCGCGGCGACCGCGACCGCAGGCCTGGTCGCGGCCCTGGGCGTCCGGCTGGCCGGGCGGCGGGTCGGCCTGTGGGCCGGCGTCCTGTACGCGATCACTCCGATGACCGGCCACTACGCGCAGGAGGGGCGGTCGTACGCGCTCGTCGCGGCGGGCGGGGCGGCGGCGACGCTGCTGCTGGTGCGGGCCGTGGACACCGGCGGAGCCCGGGCGTGGTGGCCGTACGGGGCGGTCCTCGCGCTGACCTGTCTGCTGCACGAGTTCGCCGTGCTGGTGCTCTGCGCGCACGCCCTGACCCTCGCCCTGTGGCGGGTTCCCCGCGGGGTGTGGTCCGGCTGGGGCCGCGCGGCGGGCGCGGTGGTGCTGCTCGTGCTGCCGCTGGTGTGGGTCTCGCACGGGCAGGCCGGGCAGGTGGCGTGGCTGGTGACGCCCGGCTGGGACCGGGTCGTGCGGCTGGCGCGGAACTTCGCGCCCGGCCCGGAGGGGGCCGCCCTGTGGGTGCCGCTGCTGCTGATGGCCGCGGGGCTGCGGGCGCGGCGCACGGCGGCGGTCGCGCTGCCGCTGCTGGTGGTGCCGCCGGGCATCCTGCTGACCGTCTCCCAGGTCCGGCCGCTGTACCACGACCGGTACGTGCTGTACGCGCTGGCGGGCGGGTCCCTGCTGATCGCGGCCGGGGCCGGGCGGGTGGCCGGGGCGCTGGGGCGGGTGCGGTTCGACGGGCGGCGGGTGCGGATCGGCGGCCGGCAGGCGCACGCCCTGGTGGGATGCGCGGGCGCTCTCGCGCTGACCGCCACCTTTCTGCACCAGCTGCCCGTTCATCGCCAGGACCGCTCGGCCGAGCACCGCCCGGACAACCTCGCCGTGGTCTCCGCGCTGGCCGTCCGCCAGATGCGCCCCGGCGATCCGGTGCTGTTCGTGCCGTCGGTCGGCAGGCTGGCCGCGCTGGCCTACCCGAAGGGGTTCGCCCGGGTGCGGGACATCGCGCTGCGGGAGTCGGCGCCCCGGTCCGGGACCCTGTGGGGGCGCGAGGCGACGCCCCGGGAGCTGCGGCAGCGGCTCGCCTCGGTGGACCGCGTCTGGCTGGTCGCCGAGCGGTACGCGCTGGCGCCGGGCCGGCCACCGGCCGACCCCGTGGAGCGCATCAAACTGGCCGTGCTGGCGGGGGAGTTCACCGTCCGCGAGGAGCACGTCCGGGACGACGTGGTCCTGCGCCTGTACGTGCGGCGGCGGTCCGCCGAGGTGCCGCCCGGTGCCGCTACGACGGCCCGGCTGCCGGTGAGCCGCCCGGCGCCCCGGCGAGCGCGGCCGCGTCCAGCGCTGTGGTGAGCTCGTCGAGGCGGGCGCGCAGGGCGCGGATCTCGGCGGCCTCGAAGCCCGTCGAGGCGGCGATCCGGCGCGGCACCTCAAGGGCCCGCCGCCGCAGCACGGTGCCCTCCTCGGTGAGCCGCACCTGAACCGACCGCTCGTCGCGCGCGCTGCGCTCCCGGCGCACCAGACCGGCCGCCTCCAGCCGCTTGAGCAGCGGCGACAGCGTGCCGGAGTCCAGCCGCAGGTGCTCCCCGAGCTTCTTCACGGGCAGCTCGCCGTGCTCCCACAGCACCAGCATCACCAGGTACTGCGGGTAGGTGAGCCCCAGATCCCTGAGGATCACGCGGTAGACGCCGTTGAAGGCGCGGGAGGCCGCGTGCAGGGAGAAACAGATCTGCTGGTCCAGGCGGAGCCAGGCGTCGTCCTGCGTGTTCATGCCTCCAGGATAGCTCGCGCCCGCCATTCAATTGCACACAACTTAATTGTGTGCTCTAATCCTGGGTGTCGGGCGGCCCGGAAGCGGGCCGCCGAACGACGACCGAGAGGGAAGGTTTTTCCATGGACGCGCTCTACACCGCTGTCGCCACCGCCACCCACGGCCGTGACGGCCGGGCCGTCAGCTCCGACGGCGTGCTGGACCTCGCCCTGGGTGTGCCCCAGTCGATGGGCGGCAACGGCCAGGGCACCAACCCCGAGCAGCTCTTCGCCGCCGGTTACGCCGCCTGCTTCGGCAGCGCCCTCGGCCTGGTCGGCCGCCAGGCCAAGGTCGACGTCAGCGACGCCGCCGTGACCGCCGAGGTCTCCATAGGCAAGCAGGGCGAGGGCTTCGGGCTCGCCGTCACCCTCCGGGTGGAGCTCCCCGACAGCGTGGACGAGGCGACCGGCCGCAAGCTGGTCGAGCAGGCCCACCAGGTCTGCCCGTACTCCAACGCCACCCGCGGCAACATCGACGTCGACCTCGTCATCGAGTAGTCACCCGCCGCGCGTCACTCCCCGACCCGCGCCAGGACCTCCCCCGTCCGTCCGCTCCACGCCACCACCACGGCCTCCTCGGGCACCGGGTGCCAGCGCGTCAGCAGCAGCCAGCGCACGTGGTAGCGGCGGACGACGGCGGCCCGCTCGGCGCGGGTCGAGTCGCGGGCGAGGTAGGCGCGCACGTCGGCGGCCCGGCGCTTGCGCTCCGGCTCCGCCAGGGCCGGGTCGGGCCAGATGGGCGCGGCGAGGTTCGGCCCGTGACCGGCGAGGGCGTGGCTCGCGAAGTACCCGTCGGTGATCACCACCTCGCCCCGCCCGATGTGCCGCGCCGCCCAGTCGTACGACGGCCAGCGCGTCGGCTGTGCGAACCCCACCGGGTCGACGGAGCGCGGCACGACCGCCCCGGCGTGCACGGTGAGGAACCCGGCGCACACCCCGGCCGCCGCCACCCCGCCCAGCACCCTGCGGGCCCGGCTCCAGGGCCGCGGCGACGCCAGCTCCACCGCCAGGGCGAACTGCAACGGCACCAGCACGGCCCACAGGGCCCGGGCGTAGGTGTAGTGCCCGCTCACCCAGCCGTACACCACCAGCAGGCACTCCAGCGCGAACATCCACACCAGCGGATCACGCGCCGAGCGGCGGGCCCGCAGCCACAGCGCGGGCAGGCCGAGCAGCGCCAGCCAGGAGTTGGCGAGCATCCGCTCGTACAACTGCCGGTGCATCGCGTCCATGCCGGTGTCGCCCACCAGCTCCAGCACGTCGTAGTACGGCCACGCCAGGGCGCAAGCCGCGCAGGTCGCGGCGGTGAGCGCCCAGCGCGCCACGACCGGCCGGCGCCAGCCGCGCTGCCGGGACGCCACGACCGCCACCGCCCCGGTGAGCGCCGAGGCGGCCGTGACCGGATGCGTGAGCAGGATCAGCGCGTACAGGGCGCCGATCCCGGCGTACCCCCACCAGCCGCCGAGCCCGCTCGGGCCGACGAACCGCACCGCGGCGTCCTCCCGGGCCCGGGTGTCCGTCCAGGCCCAGGCCCAGAAGGTCAGGCCGATGGCCAGCGCGGACGGATAGCCCAGGTTCGCCGTCATCGACATCAGCCCGAGATAGCCGCTCCACAGGATCCGCGTGGTGCCCCACAGCAGCGTCATGAACAGCAGCGCCAGCACCGGCGCCCAGGGGCGCGCGGTCAGGCTCCGCACGAACCGGCCGAGCCCCGCCAGCAGCACCAGCAGGTGCACCGGCCCGGCCAGCTTCACCACCGCCCAGCCGGACAGCCCCGTCAGCCGCGCCAGCACGCCCTGCGCGACGGCGTACGGGCCGTAGTAGGGGCTGCCCTCGCCCGGCAGGTCCGCCATGGTGTGGGCCGGGTGCAGCAGGTCGTCCCTGAGGCGCTCGATCACCGCCGCGTGCTGCCCGGCGTCGCAGCACAGCGGGACGCGCCAGTACGCCAGCGTCATCACCAGCCAGAACAGGGCGCCGTAGAACTGGTACGGGGTGGGCCGTCCCGGTCGGCCGCCGCGCAGCGCCGTCGCGCCGCGCACGGCCCGCCGGACGAGGAGCGGGACGCTCACAGGAGAGGGAGGGGGGTCTGGGGCATGCGCCGAATGTTCCCGGCCGCACGCCCGCCCTGACCCCGCGTCACTTCATCGGGTGAGCCCGCTACGCCCACCTGCCGCCGGTCCGTCGCACAGCGCCGTCTCCGCCGCCGCCGGCCAGCGCGCGAACCGGAACCGCGTCCGCTCGAAGGACCCGGTGAGGTTGTGCCAGAACCGCTCGGCGGTGAGCGGCGCCCGCACCGACTGCTTCAGTTCGGCGAGCCGCCCGCAGCCCAGCGCGGCCCGGGCCGCCTCGACCGACTCCCGCGTGGCCCCGGCCCGCAGCAGGTCGCGGTGCGGTGGGTTGCGCACCGCCCACTCGGCGAAGACCCAGTGGTTGCGCAGGAACTTCTCGTGCCCGGGCCAGCTCCACCGCTCCAGCGCGAGATGCGCGCCGATCGGACTGGCCAGCCCCCAGGCGTCGTTGACATAGGCGTCCAGCGGTGCCGCCGCCCCCGTGACACCGAGGTGACGCCCCACGATCACCACGTGGTAGGGGGAGTCCGCGCGCATCGGCGTGGCGTGCAGCCGCCGCCCGGCGTCGAAGTACAGCAGTGTCGGGCGGGGCGAACGGGCGGCCTCCGCCAGCATGCGGCGCCCCTCCGGCAGGGCGGGCCAGTTGCGCACCCAGGTGGCGGTGCGCACCGGGTTGTGGTCGCCGAGGCCCTCCACGTCGGAGCTGCGCACATTGAACGAGCCGGGCGTGCTGCGCACGTCGAACGGCGTCCGCAGCGGGCTGACCGCCGCGCACAGCCACACCACCAGCAGGGCGCCCGCCGCACCGGTGACCCGGTTCGCGGGCACCACCAGCAGCGGCAGGAGCAGCAGCAGGAGCGCGGGAAGGATCATGCGGGCGTGCATGTAGTCGCCGCCGACGCGCACGACGTACCCGGCCAGCAGCGCGCCCGCCGCGAAGGGTGCCAGCAGCACCGCGAGCGAGCCGCGGCCCGGTGCCCGCTCCACCCGCTGCCGCCGGGCGCGGCGCACCAGCAGCACGGCCAGCGCGCCCAGCACGGGCACGACCGGCCACAGCCAGTACGGCCCGAGCGTCTCCTGCACGTACCCGGCGCCCCGGCCCCAGTGGCTGGCGCTCGCCTCCTTGGCGATGGCCGGCAGCGGCACCAGGATCCCGTAGTACCCGGCCCGGAACACCTCGTACGCCAGCGGCACCGCGCCCGCCGACGCCAGCAGCGCCGCGACGCCCCGCCGGGACGGCCGCAGCACCCACCACTGCGCCGCCAGGAAGCACGCCGTGACCACCGCCAGATCCGGCCGGACCAGCGGCCCCAGCCCGAACACGAACGCCGCGAGGTACCTCTCCCGGCCCTCCTGGCCCCGCCGGACCCGCGTGAGCAGCCACCACGCCAGGCCGGTCCAGCAGGCGCCCAGCCCGCTCTCCAGGCCCGAGGTCATGTACGACCAGAACGGCGGCACGGCCAGCAGCACGAACACCCCGGCCGGGAGCAGCGGCCCCGCGCCCCGGTGCAGCCGGCAGGTCGCGTACAGGGCCAGCGCGAACCCGGCCGTGCTCAGCAGCAGGCCCAGGCCCACCGCGAGGAACGCCGGGTCCTCGCCGGTGACCCAGGTGGCGAGAGCGAGCAGCCACTGCCACAGGGTGCCGGTCGAACTCTCCGCCCGCTCCCCGACGTTGAACACGGGCCCGTGGCCCGCCAGGATCTGCCGGACCGGGCGCAGGTAGATCAGCCCGTCGTCGCAGATCCAGCGGCGCCGGTAGCCCAGCACGAACAGGGCCGCGGTGGGTACGGCGACCAGGGCCGCGTGCCACCACCGCACCGGCCCGGGCCACCCGGTGGCGGCCGGTGGCCGGGGCGAGGCGGCCCGCTGGCCGGGCAGGGAGGGGACGGCCTCGGGGGTCGTGGGTGTCGTCATCTGCCGATCAGCGCCTCGGAGCGGGCGGGCACGCCCTCGGTCCGGCGGGCCGCGGGCAGCAACGCGCCGCCCCGCTCGCCCAGCATCAGCAGCCGGACCACCCGCTCGGCGGCCCGCCCGTCCTCGAACTCGCAGTACCGCTCCCGGAAGCCCGAGCGTAGCCGCGCCGCCTCCTGGTCCTGCCAGGTGCCGGACGCGAACAGCCAGGCCAGCTCCCGGTACGAGCGCGACACATGGCCCGGCGCGTCGGCGGTGATGTCGAAGTACGCGCCCCGGCTGGCCGCGAACGCGCCCCAGTCGTCGGCGTGCACCACGACCGGCCGGTCCAGCAGGACGTAGTCGAACATCAGGGCGGAGTAGTCGGTGACCAGGACGTCCGAGGCCAGCAGCACGTCCTCGACGTGCGGCTCGTCCGTCGCGTCCACCAGCACGCCCCGCCGGTGCAGGTCCGACAGGCCGAGACCGCGCGCCACACCCCCGGCCAGGAACGGGTGCAGCCGGACGACCAGGGTGTGCCCCGGGCCCAGGTCCGCCGCGAACCGGGCCGGATCGAACCGGTCGACATGGCCGCCCTTGCGGTAGTCCCGGCGGGTCGGCGCGTACAGCACCACCGTGTGGTCCGCGGGGATGCCGAGCCGCTCGCGCACCGCCCGGCCCCGCTCCGGACCGGCCCCGACCAGCACGTCGTTGCGCGGGCTGCCGGTGCGCAGCGAGGTGAAGTGGCACGGGTACGCCCGCCCCCAGGCCCGCTCCGCGTGCCGCCCGGCGACCAGGCTGTAGTCCCAGCGGTCGGCCCGGCGCAGCATCTGCGGCACGTCGAAGCCGTGCCGCGCGCCCGGCTTGGTCAGCAGGTCGGCGCCCATGTACTTCAGCGGGGTGCCCTGGTGCGTCTGGATGTGGACGCTGCCGGGCCGCTTGGCCAGGGTGCCGGGCCAGTTGACGTTGTTCACCCAGTACGTGGCCCGTGCCATGACCTCGTGGTAGCGCCGCGAGCCGACGATCACGTGCTCGATGCCGGGCGGCAGCGCCTCCGCCGCGTCCTGTCGCACCACCCACACGCCCCGGATGTGCGGGGCGATCTCACGGGCCTTGTGGTAGATCGCGGCCGGGTCGCCGGTCACCCCGCGGTGGTGGGTCGCCGAGTAGACGGCCAGGTGGGGATCGAGCGGGCGCCTCGACTGGACCCCGTACCAGCCGCGCAGGGCGGTCTCCGAGGCCTTCCGGGTCACCCGGCGCCGCCCGCCCAGGGCGGCCGCGCGCAGGTCCCTGAGCCCACGGGCCGCCGCATAGGCCGCGTAGGGCGCCGAGGCCAGCAGCCGCATCTCCAGCCCGCGCCAGCCGTCCGGCTCCGGGAAGCCGCCCTCCGGGAGGTGCCGGCGGTGGAAGGAGCGGATCTCGCGGTAGAAGTCGCCCCGGTCCGCGGGCCGCACCCGGTCCTCTCGGGCCAGCACGAACAGCATGTGGTCCAGCGCCCGCTCCAGCAGCAGCGGCCGCGCCCAGTCGAGGTCGGGCCGCTGCTCCAGGAACGCGAACAGGCCCTCGTACTGCGCGAAGATCTCGAAGTGCCGGCGGCCCGGCGTCCTGGTGATCGCGCCCTGCCGGCGCTGCCGGTACTCCACCCCGATCCGGTCCAGGCAGGCGATGCGCTCCGCCAGCACCATCGACCGGTACGTGACCGGCGCGTCCTCGTACAGGCCCGGCGCGTACCGAAGGCCGTGCTCCTGGAAGAACGAACGCCGGTACGCCTTGTTCCAGGCCACCAGGAACAGCTTCAGGTACTGCGGGCTCTGCCGGACCGAGAACGTCTCCGGGCCCGCGGCGGCCAGCAGGTCCGCCGCCTCACTGCGCCCGCCCCGGCCCCACCAGTGGGTGCGCACGTGGTCGAAGACCAGGATGTCCGGGTCACCGGTCGTCCCCAGGCGCGCGGCGACGGCCGCCAGCAGGCCCGGGGTGTAGTGGTCGTCGCTGTCGAGGAACAGGACGTAGTCCCCGGCCGCCTCGGCGAGTCCGGCGTTGCGGGCCCGGCCCAGACCGACGTTCTCGGCCAGGTGCAGCACCCGCACCCGGTCGTCGCGGGCGGCGTACTCGTCGAGGATCGCGCCGCTGCCGTCGGGCGAGCGGTCGTCCACGGCGATCACCTCGAAGTCGCCGCAGGACTGGCCGAGCACCGAGTCGAGACACTCGCGCAGGAAGCCCTGCACGTTGTAGACGGGGACGATGATGCTGAAGCGGGGCACTTCTTCGGTCAGCTCCTCGTGAGGGTGGCGGCGGGGGCCGGGACGCGCTCGGCGAGCGGCAGCACGGGCGGGAGCGACTCGGGTGGCTCGCCCAGCAGTACCCGGCGCACCACGCGCTCGGCGGCCCGGCCGTCGTCGAACTGGCAGAACCGCTCGCGGAACGCGGCCCGCAGCGCCGTGGCGGACTCGTCGGCCCAGCCGCCGTCGCGGAAGACGGCCGCCAGCTCCTCGGGCGTACGGGCGACCCGGCCGGGCGGGCACTCCATCAGGTCGAAGTAGACGCCCCGGATCTCGCGGTAGACGTCCCAGTCGTCGGCGTACACGACGATCGGCCGGTCCAGGTTGGCGTAGTCGAACATGATCGACGAGTAGTCGGTGATCAGCGCGTCGGCCGCCAGGCAGACGTCCTCCGAGGAGCGGTGCCCGGTGACGTCGATGATCCGGCCGCCGCCCCGGGAGGTGCCCCGGTCGTAGAAGTAGTGGGCGCGCAGCAGGACGACGTACTCGTCGCCGATCGCCTCGCAGAACTCCGCCAGGTCCAGGCCGGAGGCGAAGCCGGTGGCGTAGTCGCGGTGCGTGGGGGCGTACAGCAGCGCCTTCTTGCCGTCCGGGACGCCCAGCTCCTCGCGGACACGGGCGACGTCCTCGCCCGAGGCCGTGCAGTAGACGTCGTTGCGCGGATAGCCGTACTCGAGGGTCTCGTGGGCGCCGGGGAAGGCCGACTCCCACATCTGCGTCGAGTGGCGGTTGGCGGTGAGGTTGTAGTCCCAGCGGTCCACCCGGGCCAGCAGCCTGGCGAAGCTCCCGGTCGCCGCCGCCACCACCGGGTACGTCGACTGGTCGGCGCCCATCTTCTTCAGCGGCGTGCCGTGCTGCGTCTGCAGGTGCACGCTGCCCGGGCGCTTGACCACCGCGTCCGCGAAGTTGGCGTTGTTGACCAGGTACTTGGCGCGGGCCAGGACTTCCCAGTACTTCCGGCTGCCGATCACCGCGTACTCCACGTCCGGCGGCATGTGGTCCACCGCGTCCGGCTCCACCAGGAACACCGCCCGCAGGTGCGGGGCGAGTTCGCGGGCCTTGGCGTGGATGGCGGCCGGGTTGCAGGCGTAGCCGCGGCCCCAGTACGCGCAGTACACGACCAGGTTCCGGTCCAGCGGGAGGCGCAGCTGCGCCGCGTACCGCAGGCGGGTGCGCAGCCCGCGCGGGCGGGGGAGGGCCGCGGTGACGGCCGCGGCCCTCCGGTTCGCGGCGCGCAGCACGCGGAACGCGGCGTACGCACCGGACGCCAGCAGCCGGTGCTGGACGCCCAGGCTGCCGCCGGGCGCCCGGTAGCCGGCGGGAAGGTGCCGCCGGTAGAGCGTGCTTGCCCGCCGGAAGAAGGCGCGCCGCCCGGCCGGCAGCCGCCGCGGATGCGCCGCCGTCTTCAGCACGGCGGCGAACAGCTGCTCGTACAAGGGCACCAACCGCTGTGCGGGCAGGCCCTGTTCCGCCGCCTCGCACAGGACCAGCTCGGCCTGGTCGAGCAGTTCGGTGTGGTGCGCGCCGGGCAGGTTCAGCCGGTTGCCCTGCCGGCGCAGCAGGTGCCGGACGACGACCGTGCGCAGGGCCGCCATCCGCTCCGCCCGCAGCGCGACCAGACCGCCGAACCCGATGTCGGTGAAGTGGTCACCGGGGAAGGTCAGGTCCCGCTCGGCGAGGAAGGCCCGGCGGTAGGCCGCGCTCCACGCCGGGAGCGCCACGCCCGTCAGCCGCGGCGCCTCGTCGGGGGCGAAGGCCCGGTCCGGCGTCCCGGCCAGCAGGGAGGCGGCCGGGTTGGTCGGCTCGCCCTCCCACCAGGGGGCGCGCTCGTGCTCGAAGTACAGCACGTCCACCTCACCGGTCTCGCCCAGCCGGGCGTCCAGCGCCGCCAGCGCCCCCGGGACCAGGACGTCGTCGCCGTCGAGGAACAGCACATGGCGGCCGACCGCCGCCCGCAGCCCGGTGTTGCGCGCCCCGGCCAGACCGGCCGACGGCGGCGAGTGCACCGGAGTCACCCGGGAGTCCCGCTCGGCGTACCCGGCGGCGACGTCCGCCGCCGTCGCGTCGGGCGCGTCGCACACCGGGATCAGCTCGAAGTCGCCGAACGACTGGGCGAGGATCGAGTCCAGCGCCTGGGACAGCCGGCCCGCGACGCCATGGGACGGGACGACGATGCTGAAGCGGGGCATTCTGCTCTTCCTGTCGGGGTGTGCGGCGGGCTGAGGGCTACGGGGCTGCCGGCCGTCTCAGGCCGCGCGCGGGCGGCCCGGGCGCCCGGACGGGCGCCAGGAGGACGGACGGCTGGGCGTCGGCCGCGACGGGCTGGAGGGCATGGGACTCCCCGGAGTGAGAACCGTGGGTCAGAGGCGGTCGGTGAGGGCGGCCGCGTGCGCGCCGGCCGGGTGCGGCACGGTGGCGAGCGGCTCACGCGCCAGCGCGGACGCCGCCGACGGCACCGGACGGCGCTCGCCGAGCGGCACCACCGGCGGCAGCTCGGTCTCGCCGAGGACGACCCGGCGGACGACCCGCTCGGCGGCCCGGCCGTCGTCGTAGGTGCAGAACCGCTCGCGGAACGCCGAGCGCAGCTGCGCCGACCGGGAGCCGCGCCAGTGGCCGGTGGCGAAGATGTCGATCAGCTCGTCCTCGCCGCGCGCGACCGCCCCGGGCGGGAAGGCGCGCAGGTCGAAGTAGGTGCCGCGGGCCGCCTGGTACGCCTCCCAGTCGTCGGCGTGGATCACGATCGGCCGGTCCAGGTTGGCGTAGTCGAACATCAGCGACGAGTAGTCCGTGACCAGGGCGTCGGAGGCCAGGCAGAGCGATTGGACGCTCGGGTGGTCGCTGACGTCGACGACCCGGCCGCAGGTGGTGGCCAGCGGGGCGTCGTAGGCGTGGTGGCCGCGGGCCAGGACCACGAAGCGCGGGCCGAGGCGGCGCGCGATCCGCTGCAGGTCCAGGCCGCGGTACGGGGAGCGCCGGTAGTCGCGGTGGGTCGGCGCGTACAGGATCGCCACCGTGCCCTCCGGAATGCCGAGGGAGGCGCGCAGCCGGGTCACGTCCGCCGGGGTGGCGGTCAGGAACACGTCGTTGCGGGGGTGGCCGTACTCCAGCGTGGTGTAGCGGCCCGGGTGGACGCGCTCGTGGGTCAGGGTGCTGTGGCGGTTGGCGGACAGCACGTAGTCCCACTGGTCGACGCCCCGCAGCAGCCCGGCGAAGTCCCGGCCACGGGCGGCCGCCGGGCGCTCCTGGAGATCCAGGCCGATGTGGCCCAGCGGGGTGCCCTGCCCCGTCTGGATCAGGACCTGGCCCCGGCGCTTGGCCAGGCCGGGGTCGAAGTCGGTGTTGCTGACCAGGTACCGGGAGCGGGCGAGCGCCGTCCAGTAGGCGGCCGTGCCGGGGACGAGGCGGCGCGGGCCCGGCGGGATCGTGTGGTGGTGCTCGGGGCGGGCGATCCACGCCGTGCGGATGTGCGGCGCGAGATCACGGAACGCGCTCTCCAGCGCGCCGGGGTCGTCGCCGTGGCCGCGGCCGTCGTCGGCGGCGAAGACGGCCCGGTCGGCGCGCAGCGGCAGGCAGCGCTGCATGCGGTAGTGGGCCCGCAGGACGGCGCCGCGCCCGCCCCGCAGCAGCTTCCCCCTCCTCCGGGCGAGGCGGCGGTGCAGGGCCGACGCCAGCTGGAGTGCCCGGTAGGTGCGGTGCAGGCCGAAGCGGATCAGGACGTGCTGCACCCGGGCGCGCAGCGGGACGGGGGCACCGGGGGTGCGGTAGCGGCGGTAGTGGGCCCGGGCCCGGCGCAGGAAGTCGGCGCGCGAGCCCTTCGGCAACCGGTCCCGCCGGGAGTACACGATCGCCAGGTGATGGACCATGCGGCGGAACAACACCGGCCGCCACCGCGCCAGTTCCGGGTGCTCCTCCAGGAACGCGAACACCCGGTCGTACTGCTCGAAGACGTCGAAGTGCCGCTCGCTGGTGGTGCGCAGGATGCTGCCGAGGCGTCGCTGCCGGTAGTGCACGCAGACCCGGTCCAGCGTCGCGATCGACTCCGCGGTCATCAGCACCGGGTACGTCCACGGCGTGTCCTCGTACAGGCCGGGCGGGAAGGCGAAGCCCTGTTGCTCGACGAACTCCCGCCGGTAGGCCTTGTTCCAGGCGACCATCAGCAGCCGCAGCAGCCCCGGCCGGTCCTCCAGGCGGAACGGGGCCGGGCCCTGCTCGGTCAGCTGCAGGGCCGCCTGGTTGCGGACCGCCTCTCCCGTCCAGTAGGTGCGCGCGTAGTCGAAGACCAGGACGTCCGGATCGCCCGTCTCCTTCAGCCGGTCGGCGACGGCGCGCAGCGCGTCGGGCGTGAGGGTGTCGTCGCTGTCGAGGAACAGCAGGTAGTCGCCGCTCGCGCGGGCCACGCCGGCGTTTCTCGCGCGGCCCAGGCCGACGTTCTGTGGCAGGTGGACGGGGAGCACGCGCGCGTCGCGGGCGGCGAACTCGTCGATGATCGCGCCGCACGCGTCCGGCGAGGCGTCGTCGACGACGATCAGTTCCAGATCGAGACAGGACTGGGAGAGCACCGATTCGAGGCACTCGTGCAGGTACGCCTGAACCTGGTACGCGGGGACAATGACACTGAACCTGGGCAAGAGGCCATCCATCGGTCGGCGCGGGCGTTCGGCCCGGGAACGGCCGGTGGGGCCGGTTGGTTACGGCGGCTACGGCATCCGGGGGAACGCCGGAGGGGCGGACCGCACCCGGCCCGCCCCTCCAACCGCCCTGTTCCGAAAGCTATTTGACCGCTCCCGCCATCACTCCGGACACGAACTGCCGCTGGAACGCGAAGAACACGGCCAGCGGGACCACCATCGAGATGAACGCGCCGGGTGCCAGCACATCGATGTTGTTGCCGAACTGCCGTACCTGCGTCTGGAGTGCGACCGTGATCGGCTGGCTCCCGGAGTCCGAGAAGATCAGCGCGACCAGCATGTCGTTCCACACCCACAGGAACTGGAAGATGCCCAGCGAGGCGATCGCCGGAGCGCCCAGCGGCATCACGACCCGGAAGAACAGGCGTAGTTCGCCCGCCCCGTCCAGCCGCGCCGCCTCCAGCAGCTCCCGCGGGATCTCGGCGAAGAAGTTCCGCAGCAGGAACACCGCGAACGGCAGACCGAATCCGACGTGGAACATCACCACGCCCAGCACCGAGCCGAAGATGCCGATCTTGCCGAAGAGTTCGGCGATCGGGATCAGCGCGACCTGCACGGGCACGACCAGCAGGCCGACCACGCCCAGGAACCACCAGTCACGGCCCGGGAAGTCCATCCAGGCGAAGGCGTAGCCCGCCAGCGAGCCGATGATCACCACCAGCAGGGTCGCCGGGACGGTGATCCACACCGTGTTGAGCAGGCTGCTGGTGATGTCGTCGTTCTCCAGCAGCTTGGAGTAGCTGTCGAAGGTGATCTGCGACGGCTCGGTGAACACCTTCCACCAGCCGCTCGCCGCGATGTCCTCCGGCGAGCGGAGGCTGGCCAGCAGCAGACCGATCGTCGGCACCAGCCAGAACACGCCGACCACGATGAGGAACACCCGCACCAGTCCGCCGCTGACCCCCTCGACCAGCCGGGATGCCAGCGAGTGCTTCGCCTTGGCCGGGCCGGTGGGCCGCGCCGCCTCGCCGGACCGAACGCCCGCGTCCGCGCTCATCGCCGCACCTCCCGCCTCAGCCGCCGTACGTTGAACCACATCACCGGGATCACGAGCAGCAGCAGGAACACCGAGATGGCGCTGGCGATGCCCGGCTGGTCCTCGGAGAAGCCCTTGCGGTAGAGCTCCAGCGCGAGCACGTTCGCGTCGTCCTGCGCGGAGCCCGGGGCGATGATGAAGACCAGGTCGAAGATCTTCAGCACGTTGATCATCAGGGTGACGGTGACGACCGCGAGGACCGGCGCCAGCAGCGGCACCGTGACCCGTCTGAACACCTGCCACTCCGTCGCGCCGTCGACCCGGGCGGCTTCCAGCAGCTCCCGGGGCACGCCCGCGAGCCCGGCCGCGATCAGCACCATCGCGAAGCCCGCCCACATCCAGATGTACGCGCCGATGATGGACGGGGTGACCAGGGACGGGCCGAGCCAGTCCAGGCCGTTGTACGGCTCCTTGAAGTTGCTGTCCGGCAGCCTCAGTTGGGCCCCGTCGGCCGAGGCAGGCAGCGTGAAGGTGCCGTCGGCGCCGGCCGTGGTGGAGGCCACGACCCTGCCGTCCTTCACGGCCTCGATCCGCATCCCGGCGTAGCCCAGTTCGGAGGAGTCGACGCTGTTCAGGGTGCCGACGCCCTTGCCGCGCGTGAAGTCCTGCCAGGTCGTGCCGGTGACCTTGTCCGGCTCGGGCTTCGGCGCCACCGCCGGCTTCGCGTCGTCCGGCATCAGATCGGGCGCGACACCCACCAACGGCAGCGACACGGCCTCGCCCGCGCGCACGGGCGACTTGGTGATGAACGCGCCGCCTCCGGCCGGCTCCAGCGGCGACTGACGGCCCGGGTGGGCCTTGGGGAACGCCGACGACTGGGCGAAGGTGTCGTGCACGCCCACCCACACCGCGTTCGCCACGCCCCTGTCCGGGTCCTGGTCGTACACCAGGCGGAAGATGATGCCCGCGGCCAGCATCGAGATCGCCATCGGCATGAAGACGACCAGCTTGAACGCCGTGCCCCAGCGCACCCGTTCGGTCAGCACCGCGAAGATCAGGCCCAGGGCCGTGGCGACCGTCGGCGCGAACACCACCCAGAAGACGTTGTTCTTCAGCGCGGTGCGGATGCCCTCGTCGGTGAAGAGGGCCTTGTAGTTGTCGATGCCGGCGAAACCGTCGCCGGACTGGTCGTAGAAGCTGCGGACCACCGAGTACCCGATCGGGTACACCACGAGCGCGCCGAGCAGGACGAGCGCGGGCAGCAGGAACAGCGCCGCGACCATCCTGCGCGTGCCGGTCACACTCCTGCGCGACTTGGGAGCGGCAGGAGGCTTGACGCCCCCTGCCGCCGTGGCCGACGTCATGACGTCAGTTCCCGTACGCCGCGGCCGCTTCGGACTCCAGCTTCGCCTGCGTGCCCGCCACGTCCTTCGGGTTCTTCAGGAAGTCCTGGAGGATCTTCCACTCACCCTTGCCGGGCGTGCCGCCGAAGGCCTGCGGGGCCTGGTCGGACATGTCGAAGCGGAAGTCGTCACCGGCGTCGATGAGCGCCTTGGCGATCTTCTGCTGCACCGAGTTCGGATACGCGGAGTTCTCCACGTTCCTGTTCGGCGAGAGGTAGCCGCCCAGCTTGGCCTGGATCGTCGCCGCGTCCGGCGAGGCGAGCCAGGTGGCCAGGGCCTGCGCCCCCTTCGAGTCCTGCAGGATCACGGCCGCGTCACCGCCCGAGACCACCGGCCCGTTGTCCCCGACCGCCGGGAACGGGAACACCTTCGCGTCCGTGCCCACCTTCATGGTGGTGGGGATGTTGACCTGCGCGAAGTCGCCCGCCGCGACCATGGCCGCCTTGGGCTGGTCCCCGCCGGTGAAGACCTGCGTGACGGAGGCCGGGAAGTCGGTCTGCAACGCCCCGTTCGCCCCGCCCGCCATGTAGTCCGGCTTGCCCCAGACCTGCGCGAGGGTGGTCAGCGCGTCCTTCACGGACGGGTCCGTCCACTTGATCTCGTGCTTGGCCAGCTGGTCGTACTTCTCCGGGCCGGCCTGGGAGAGGTAGACGTTCTCGAACCAGTCGGTCAGCGTCCAGCCCTCCGAGCCGCCGACGGAGAACGGGGTGACGCCGGAGTCGTAGACCGTCCGGGCCGTGTTCAGCAGGTCCGGCCAGGTCTCGGGCTCGCTCGCCCCGGCGTTCTCGAAGACCTGGTTGTTGTACCAGATCAGGGACTTGTTGGCGGCCTTGTAGTACACGCCGTACGGCTTGCCGCCGACCTTGCCGATGTCCTGCCAGCCCCGCGAGTAGTTCTCGCCGAGCTCCTTCTGGGCGTCGGCGCCGAGCGGCTTGGCCCAGCCGCGGTCCACGGCCTGCTTGATGGCGCCCGGCTGCGGCAGCATCGCGATGTCCGGCGGCTGCCCGCCGGCCACCTTCGAACCGATGAAGTTGATGATCGGGTCCTGGGCCGGCACGAACGTGACCTTGGCGCCCGTGCGCTTCTCGAACTCCGCCAGGACCTTCTTGAAGTTGGCCTGTTCGGTACCGGTCCAGACGGCGGCGATCTCCAGGCTCGTCCCGTCCAGCTTCGGAAGGGTGACGCTGTTGGCGGTCTCCTCGGAGGTGCCCGTGTCTCCACTGCTGTCGTTGCCGTCGTCGCCTCCGCAGGCGGTGAGCGAGAGCGCGAGCGCTCCCGCGGCGACGGCCGCCGCGGCCCTGGTGGCTCTGCGGCTTCGGGGGGTCGCCTTGTCCCGCTCGGGCGACCAGCGGTTCCGGATGGTGCTGCTCGTCATGCGCATGACTGCCCCGTTCTTCGTTCCTCGTCGAACGTCGAGCGCGCTCCCGTGCGATCTGGTCTACGCCCGGGTGTGCGGGGGCGGCAAGATGGCGTCGGCTGTCAAGCGGGGGATCGTGACTCCCTCGTGACCAGGGACGCGGCCCCGTGACGCCGGACGGGCCGACGGCCGTCCCCCCTCACAGCAGGGACGGCACCCGCGCCGCCGCGACCTCCCGCGCCGCCCTTTCCAGCGCGCTGGCCAACAGTGCCAGGTCGGTGGGGCCGTTTCCGAGTTCCCGCACCGGACGCCGGGCCGGAGGGTCACCCATGCGGTGCCATTCCAGCGGCACGACCGTGGGGCGCAGCGTCGCCGTCCGGGGGATCCGGCCGGTGACCCGGCCGCCCTGGAACGGCGTGACCCGCCCGTCCGCACAGGTGAGGCTTCCCCGGCCGGGAGCGGGCTCGTCGGGACCCGTGGCCGGGGCGTCCAGCGTGACGCGGAGGGTGGCCCGGCGGACCGGCTCCGTCTCCGCCGTGCGGGCGCACGGGCCGGTGGCCGCCACCAGGTGGACGCCGAGCCGCTCGCCCTCCCGGGCCACGGCCTCCAGGGCGCGCATCACCGATCCGGCCGCGGGGCGTCCCGTCGAGCCGAGGGCGGGGGAGACCAGGGCGTCCAGGTCGTCCACCACCACGACGAGCCGGGGGAGCGGAGGCGCCGCCGCCTCCGTCTGCCGCCGGGCCCCGCCGGGCCGCAGCCGCAGCGTCGAACTGGACGGGCTGTCCAGGTCCCCGGTGGCGGTCTCACCCTGCTGGGCGCCGCCGCGGGCGGTCGCCGTGCGCTGGGCGACCATACGGCCCTTCAGCTCACGTCCCGTGTGCCACTCGGCGAAGTCGCTCCGCCCGAGCAGTTCGGCCCGGCGCTTCAGCTCGGCGCTCAGCGACTGCGCGAACTCCCGCATCCGCACCGGGTCGTGCGCCGTCAGATACGTGCTCACGTGCGGAACGTCCGTGCACACCCGCAGTCCCTCGCCCGGCCCGCCGCCCGCGCCCGGGCCGCCCCGGCCGTCGACCAGCACGATGCCGAGCCGGTCCGGCCGCTCGGCGGCGGCCAGGGACGCGACGACCGCCCGCAGCAGCTCCGTACGGCCGCTGCCCGGCGGGCCCTCGATCAGCAGATGCGGTCCCTGCGCAGCGAGGTCCGCACCGACCGGGCCGCGCGGCCCGGCCCCGAGCACCGCGCGCACCCGGCCGCCCAGCGCGTCGGTGTCGTCGGCCGCGTCCGCCCAGCGGGCCATCAGCGAAGCCGGGGTGGCCCGGGCCAGGCCCAGCTCGTCCAGCAGCCGGGCCGCCTGCGGCAGCGGTGCGGAGACGCGCGGCTGCCGGTCGCTCGCGGGGCCGTCCGTCCGCAGCGGGGCCAGCGCCCGCGCGAACCGCTCGGCCCAGGCCGGGGAGACGGCGTCGACGGTGGCGATGGTGCCGTGCCCGACGGGACCCGGCGCCGCGCCCTCCGCGCCGACCCGGGCCACGCGCATCAGCCGCAGCGCGGTCGCCACGTCCCCGCTGAGCAGCGCGACCGCGCCGCACTGCCGGAAGGTGGGCGCCGCGGAGCAGGCCGCCTCGTAGGTGTCGCTCACCGGGGAGGCGGGTGAGGCGGCGGCGGTCTCGGCCAGGCAGATCACGTGAATCCCGGCCCGGGGCCCCTCCACGGCCAGCCGCGCCACGGCTTCCCGCAGATCGGTTCCGCCGGGGTCGCCGTCCACGACCAGGACCGTGTACGGCCCCGGGAAGCCGTTCGCCCCGGCGGGGACGGCGTCGTCCCGGGCCCAGGAGGGGCGCCGGGTGCCGGGCAGGGGCTGGGCCGGGGGGTGCTCGCCACGGGGGCCGGCGGGGCCGGTGGCCGCCGGGGGGCGGACGCCGGGGGCGCCTGTGTCGCCGGGCTGGTGGACGCCGGGTACGCGTGCGTGGGGCAGCGGTCCGTCCGCACCCAGGGTGCGGCGCTGGGGGCCGTCGTTGCCGTGGGGCTGGGGGGCGGGGGCGCCGGGGGTGCGTGGGTGGGGCAGCGGTCCGTCCGCCCCCGGGGTGTGGGCGCTGGGGCCGGCGGTTCCGTGGGTGGGGGAGGCCGGGACGCCGGGGCCGTCGGCGGGCCGGGCGTTGTCCGGGACCCGTGCGCCGGGCAGCGGGACGCCGGGGCCGTCGTTTCCGCGGGCATGGAGGGTGATGGCATCCGGGCCGACGGACCGGGTGGTGTAGGCGCCGGAACTCCGGGCGCCGGGGATCAGCCCGCCCCCCGCGATGTCCGTGCCCGACCCCTCCTCCGCCAGCTGGTCATCCAGGCGGCGCAGCAGCTCGTCCGTGCGGGCCGCGGCCTGTTCGCGGTCATGGGCGAGGAGGAGGCGGCAGTCCTGCCCGTGCCCCGGGCGGACATGGGGCAGCCAGCCCAGCCAGGACCACTCGGCGGTGCGCTCCTCCAGGGGGCGGGAGCGGTCCGCCGTGACCAGGACGATCTCCAGCGTGTCGGGGGAGTGCAGCGCGGCGAGCTGGGCCAGCACGGCGCGGGCCAGCCCGGACAGCCGCGCCCGCGGCCCGGCCAGTCCCAGCGCGCCGACCTCACGCAGCCCGGCCGTCACCGGCACGGCGGGCAGCAGGCCCGAGCCGTCCGGCGCCGCCCGGTCCGCCGTGCCGAGCCGCACGGCGAGCGCCTCGGGGTGGTCCGGCCCGCGCTCCCACAGCCGGGGCCCGGGCCCCAGGGCCGTCAGCAGCAGTGCGGCCGGGTCCGGCCAGGTCTCGGGCACGGCCTGGCCCGCCGCCGGGCGCTCCACCGGAGGCGTCCCGGCCGGCTCGTCCTCGTCGTACGCCCCGCGCGGTTCCGCGGGCTGCTCCGTACGCCCTCCGGCCCACCGCCGGGCCCACGCCCCGATCCCGCCCCGCCGGCGCGTGCCGGACGGCACGTCGGTGCCGCGGAGGGGTGTGCCCTTGCGCCCACGTCCGACGCGCTCGTCGGCGGGGACAACGGCGCCGGTGGGGGCGGCGGGAACGGCGGACCCGCGCGAGTCGCGCCCGGTGGCGGTCGCGTCGGAGTGGGCCACGCCGTGACCAGAACCGTCCGCGGCTGCGGCACGAGGCCGCCCGGTGTCGTCAAAAGCCCCGGTGCGAGGCCGCCCGGTGTCGTCCACGGCCGCGACACGAGGCCGCCCCGCGCCATCGGCGGGTCCGGCACCGGCACGCCCGGTCTCGCGCACTGCCGCCACACCGGGATACCCGGTCTCGCGCGCTGCCGCCACACCGGGATACCCGGTCTCGCGCGCTGCCGCAGCACCGGGATACCCGGGCTCGCGCGCTGCCCCGGCACCCGGACGCCCGGTTTCGTGGGCAGATGCCGAGCCCGGACGCCCGGACTCACGGGCAGATCCCGGTCCCCCGACCCCGTACGTCGCCCCGG